>NZ_JACSKD010000005.1:0-221844 GCF_018617455.1 Exiguobacterium sp. s22 | reverse complement strand
CATGTATTAGGCACGCCGCCAGCGTTCGTCCTGAGCCAGGATCAAACTCTCCAAAGAATTTGATATAGCTCTTAAATTGACGAAGCTTGAGCTTCATTCAAAAATTGTAAAACTTTTTTTGCCTCATCGTTCAGTTTTCAAAGTTCGTCTGCCGCTCTTGGCGACTTCATTAATCTATCACGTTTCGATTGTTTTCGTCAACAACTTTTTCACAAATTGTTTTTCTGAAATAATCTTTTGCCGTGACAACGTTTATAACTATAATCTCTATTTACCACTTCGTCAATACAAAAAACGATAAAAAATTAAAAAAGATTTACTCCCCGTCAATATAACGAAAAGTAAACCTTTTGCTTTGGATCAATCGAGACGTACATAGCCCGTCTCTTCAACCAAGGTCTGCCCATCCTCGCTTGCAAGCCAATTTAGAAAATCTCCATATTGTCTCGCCTTCTCATTCGTAGTCACCGCATAGAATTCTGAAGTTAATGGATATGACCCATCCTGAATAGTTTCAACGGTCGGTTCGATTCCTTCTATACGAAGTAACTTAATCTTGTGGTCCTTTACCATTTCTGTCGCATAGTATCGGAATGAGAATCCAATCGCATTTTTATGGTTTCGATACGATGACGTTTGTTGGATAATTCCACCCATCCCCTCAGGAACATCTTCTACCGGTGCTTCCATGAGTTTTTGTTCGCCCATCATCTTTTGTAACGCCGTTTGACTGCCGCTATCCTCCGGTCTCTGGAAAGCTCGGATGGATTCTGAGTTGCCCCCAACCTCTTTCCAATTCTGAATATCTCCAGAATAAATACCACGAACTTGTTCCATCGTCAAAGAATCGACGGGGTTATCTTCATGAACGAAGAACACAAATGCTTCTCTGCCGATTGCTGTCATATGTAGCGAGACGTCTTTTTGTTCCGCCTCTTGCAACTGACGGTCAGATGGACCAGCGACAAAAATCACGTCAGTTTGATTGTTCATGAGTCGACTGTATGCTTCCGGTGTTGTCGTCGATACGACTTTACTCGTTTGATCATTATATGGATCATACGTTTCCGAATCCGGATAGACTGCTTCCACGAATGAAGCGTACATCGGATAGAGTGCGGTCGCCCCGTCTAATCGTGGCAGTCCTCCCTCAAACTTCACCGTCGATTCATGATCGAGCTTTGCCAATTGTCCAGAATTCGTGAACGGCTGATAATCCGTCAACTCTACACCGCGTTCCTCGATCTTCAAACTATCTTGATACATATAGTATCCTTTCACAGAAGCGAAGAGGACAACACCGGCCAACGCACCCCAGCCTAGAACTTTTCGAATCTTTTGTTTTGAAAAGGACGAAAAATCATAGAGTCCCATACACACGATGAGCAGAATGGCTATATACCATACCGTCCAAATAATCGGTCGCCCTAGTGTGATTGGGTCGCCCATCGTAAAGAGCGCGACAAAGACGGAAATCACAACCGTGACGAACAAAATAAAGATGGTGCCCACGCTAAATTTCAATAGTTTCATATACCTGTTTTTCTCCTCGTCATTCCTAAGCAGGGGGCGTTACGCAATCTCATAAAGAACTGCTTCTACCCCGACTCCTTTTGTCGGTCTCGTGACCGTACGAACATATCCTTTTTTCACTAAAAAACCAATGATACTTCCGAGGTCGACCCGAAGTTCGTTCAAATTCGGATGTTCCATTAATTCAGAGAACGTCCATGCCTCATCTTTTTCTTGCATCGTCTGAAGTAACAACAATGTACCTGGTAACACTTTCGATTGAATCAAATGTTCCATACCAATCACGACAAGATGGATTCTTTGTTCGAGCGTTTCCTGTCCACCGACAAGTTCATCGTGCAACTTATAAATCTCAAGGTCGATAGCTCGGACTTGTTCCCACAATACGATTTCAGGATGAATGCCCGCTTCTAAAATCGAAAGTCGTGCCAAATGGGTGAGCGCATGATGAATCTGAGTGAAGGCGTCTTGAAACTCTCCTTCTAAAAATAAATAGCGCCCGTCTTCAAATCGACGTAACAATTTCGCGAATGAAAGCGAGAGCTGTAGACGCTGCTCCCGATTCGTCAAATTCCGATTTCGCTGTCGTAACTCCAGAATATATTCATTTCGTTCAAATAAAACGAGCCCATCTTCAATCCAATGAATAGCACGCCGGTTTTCATTCATGACAATCCATCGATCCATCATCGAGTCACTAACCACATGTAGGACAATCTTCTCTTGTCCGACCTGATAATGTTTCACGGTCCAAAACGGATCTTGCCTTGATTCAATGACAATCAGCAGACGATCCGACTGATCCGTCAATGGATCCCGTGCTCGTTTTTTCTTCACTTCAATAATCCCGAGTGTCGTTTTTAATGCAGCATATTCTGAATAAATGGTGCGAGTCGCATATTCCATCGTCATCCGGACCCCTTCTCTCCCAATCGTAAGTTGACTATATATATGACGATTGTCATTTTCGATACGAACCAAATTCGCCCTCTTTTCAAAAAACTCCTGCCGAAAAAGCGCAGGAACTTCTCACCTGTTTGAAGATGAGCTATGATAGAGACAGACTATTGGAGGGATTCATATATGAAAAAACGGGGGAACAAAATCAACCGTGCACGTAATATAGCCTTACTCCTCATTTTTGGAGGAATTGGAGTCATGTACCTCGGGCTTCTCGCGAAATCGATCACATGGCTCATGATCATCTTCATGCTACTTGGGTTTGTTATGGTCCTCGCAAGCTCTGCACTCTATTTCATTATCGGAATGGCCTCGACTAAAGCAATTATCGTGACATGTCCAAACTGTGAAAAAGAAACGAAGATGCTCGGCCGCGTTGATTTATGTATGCATTGTGACGAACCACTTACAATCGATCAGTCACTCGAAGGCAAAGAGTTTGATGAGAAATACAATAAGCGTCAATCGCAACAAACGGATTGATACAAAAAACCACATCCGAATCCTCGGATGTGGTTTTAATGTGTTTGCGATTGTTCAGACTGACAAGACGGGCACGTTCCGTACACTTCAAGTCGGTGACGATCAACTTTGAATCCAGTCAATTGAGAGGCAACCGATTCGATTTCATCTAATACAGGATAGTTAAAGTCGACGACTTTTCCACACGTGTCACAGATGATGTGATAATGTTTCGACGTCACGAAGTCAAAACGACTCGATGCGTCTCCGTAGTTCATCTCTTGAACGAGACCCACTTCTTTAAAGACACGCAAGTTGTTGTATACAGTAGCCACACTCATGTTCGGAAACCGTGCGGCAAGTGCTTTATAAATGTCATCCGCTGTCGGGTGACTGTGCTCCGTGACGAGGTACTCCAAAATGGCCTGGCGCTGAGGCGTCATTCTGACTCCATGTTCTCGGAGCGACTGAACAGCATGGTCAAGCATTTCGCTTCCCACGTCAATCCCTCATTTCTTCTATAAAATTCATGCGAAATAGTTTTGAACATTAACTTATTTCTTACATAGTAATCTTTATAAATAGTGTACTGATTTCTCAACTACTCGTCAAACACTGAGCTTAAGCGGTTGACGGCTATGATACAATAAGTGCGAATTTGAATAAGGAGGCAATACATATGACTACTTCATCAAATCGTCAGTCATCTGATGCATTGTACCAAGATGCACTCACTCATATCGTCGGAGGTGTCAACAGTCCGTCCCGCTCATTTAAAGCGGTCGGTGGCGGCGCCCCTGTTTATATGGAACGCGGCGAAGGTGCCTATTTTTATGATGTAGACGGCAATCGTTACATCGATTATTTGGCGGCATACGGTCCAATCATTACCGGCCATGCCCATCCACACATTCACGAAGCGCTTATGAACGCTTCTTCAAAAGGTTTATTATACGGGACGCCACACCGTCTCGAGGTTGAATTTGCGAAGAAACTAAAACAAGCCATCCCGTCGATGGATAAAGTACGGTTCACGAATTCTGGAACCGAAGCCGTCATGACGACGGTTCGAGTCGCCCGTGCTTACACTGGTCGTGAACTCGTTGTGAAATTCAGCGGTTGTTACCACGGACATTCGGATCTCATGCTGATTGCAGCAGGTAGCGGTCCCGCGACACTCGGTTCTCCTGACTCTGCTGGTGTGACGAAAGCCACTGCTAAAGAAGTCATCACCGTCCCGTTCAATGACGTCGAAGCGTATCGCGAGATGATGAAAGAATGGGGAGACCAAGTCGCTTGCGTTCTCGTTGAACCGATTGTCGGGAACTTCGGAATCGTCGAGCCAAAACCTGGTTTCCTCCAAGCCGTCAACGATATTACACACGAACACGGTGCGCTCGTCATCTACGATGAAGTCATCACAGCGTTCCGCTTCACATACGGAAGTGCTCAACAAGTATACGGCATCGAACCGGATATGACGGCACTCGGTAAGATCATCGGTGGTGGTCTACCAATCGGTGCGTATGGCGGAAAAGCGGAAATTATGGAAACGGTCGCACCACTCGGACCTGCCTATCAAGCCGGCACAATGGCAGGAAACCCGGCCTCGATGGCGACAGGGATTGCTTGCCTTGAAGTGCTCGAGCACCCTGGTGTTTACGAAAAATTAGACGCACTCGGTGAAAAACTGGAAGCTGGCATCCGTGAGGCGGCAGAGAAGCATGACGTCACCATCACAATCAACCGCTTAAAAGGTGCACTCACCGTTTACTTCACGGATGAAATCGTCACCGACTATGAAGGTGCAGAAAAATCAGACGGTGAGAAGTTCGGACGCTTCTTCAAGTTAATGCTTGAGAACGGCGTGAACTTGGCTCCGTCGAAATATGAAGCCTGGTTCCTGACGACGGAACATACGGAACAAGATATCGAAGAGACGATCGAAGCGGTGAACCGCTCGTTTGCTCAATTGTAAGAAAGGGAGATGCGCGAGCATCTCTCTTTTTTTTAAAAGGGGACATCTTCAAAAAAAGTGTCTCTTTTTATGAGGCATCGTCCCCCATTACAGTAGAACCAAGGAGGTGCTCACCATATGAAATTTAAAGATTTTCCATTAAACGTCCGCTTGCGACTCGTTTGCGGATTTTGCATTCGCATTGTCGGATCTGCCATATTCCCATTCATGGCACTCTATTTCTCAGAAGAGTTGGGGAAAGTCCCCGCCGGAATCATCATGACCTCATTCGTTATCGTCGGTTATTTGACCGGTCTATTCGGTGGGTACTTTTCCGATCGGTTCAATCGGAAGGCTGTCTTACAAATTGGCCAGGTGATTCAAATCATCTGTTTCCTCGGGATGACCATCGCGATTCACCCATCGAATAACTGGGCACTCGTCGTCGCCATCCTCTACTTCGGTCATGCCGTTTCGAACGGATTGAACTATCCGGCACTGGAGGCAATCGTCATTGATTCGATGGAAGAATCGAATCGAAAAGCCATCTACGTGTATGACTACTGGCTCGTCAACTTGGCGATCGCCGGAGGCGTCATGCTCGGCGGTGCCTTCTATCGTGACCATCGCTTCGCTCTCTTTATCGGTATGACGGTCATTCTCACTGTGACCACAATCATTCTTCAACGTTTCTTGGTCGACACATATACTGGCAACCGCTCAACACCGTCAAATCCGATTCATGGTGTCATCGAAAACTATAAAATCGCGTTACGCGACCGCCGATGGATCACATTCGTATTTGGAAGTATGCTCGTCTTTTCGACCGAGTTTCATATGGCGAACTATATCGGTGTTCATTTAGCAGAGTCATTCGAAAGTCGTCAAATTCTCGGAATACCTGTTGATGGGGTTCGCATGATGGCGTTTATGCAACTAGAGAATACCTTGCTCGTCGTCGCCATCACGTTTGCGGTTACTGCGTTCGTCAAACGTTTCAAAGAGAAGACCATATTTTTCATTGGCTTATCGTTATATATCACAGCATACGCCGCCATTACCTCGATGAACTCCTTTATCGTCCTGGCCTTACTCGCGATTATCTTCACTATTGGCGAACTCCTCTACTCGCCGATTCGACAAGTGAAACAGGTTGACCTCCTCGACCCTGAACGCCGTGCCTCTTATCTTGCATTCGGCGGCCTCACGTTCCACGGAGCCAAATTGGTTGCCGCGGCAGGCATTGTCGTCGGCGCGTTCATCGGTCCGGTCTTGATGAGCGGTTACATGTTCGTCTTCGGTGCCCTCGGTGCTTACTTGTATTATGTATCGCTCTATAAGATGCAACCTGCTCGCCAACTCGCTGCTTGACGTTTAACATGAAGACAAAACGGTAAAACAGTACGATGAAGGAGGCGAAGTACTTGCCTGCGATTGTTTTATTTGATGGCGATTGCAACTTCTGTGATGCCAGTGTCCAGTTCATCATTCGTCATGATCGACACGCCTCGATTCACTTTGCTTCACTCCAAAGCGAGGTCGGTCAGTCACTCCGAACACGACACCGGATCCCGGAATCAGTCGACAGCATCGTCTATATTGAGGAAGGGGTTCCTTACTTAAAATCAGACGCTGCGATTCGAATTGCCGAACACCTTGATGGCCGTTGGCGCCTGCTTCGACTCATTCGTTTCATACCTAGACCGATTCGTGATCATGGATATGCGTTATTCGCCAAACATCGGACACGTCTATTTGGGAAAAAGGAAGTGTGCACACTCCCTTCCCCGGATGTTCGTAAACGATTTTTAGACCGCTAAAAAAGTCGAGCCCATAGGACTCGACTTTTTTATTATTCGACTACGGCTAAATCTTGAATCATATACAGGTCATAATACGCCCCGCGACGACGCATCAACTCTTCATGCGTTCCCGTCTCCATGATTTGACCGTTATCCACGACGACGATTTGATCGGCGTCCGTTATGGTCGACAAGCGGTGGGCAACGATTAACGTCGTCCGTCCTTTCGTCAGACGGGCCAGCGAGTCTTGAATCATCGCTTCACTTTCTAAGTCAAGCGCACTCGTCGCCTCGTCTAAAATCAAGATCGGTGGATTCTTCAAGAAGACGCGTGCAATCGCAAGCCGCTGCTTCTGTCCACCAGACAGTTTGACACCTTTCTCCCCGACCGGTGTCGCATATCCGTCTTGCAGTTTCGAGATAAATTCATGAGCATTTGCCGCTTTGGCAGCCGCGATGACTTCCTCGTCCGTCGCATCTGGTTTCCCCATCCGAATATTCATCGCGACCGATTCACTGAAGAGGACCGAGTCCTGCATGACCATCCCGATTTGATCACGGAGCGCACGTAATTTAAAGTCACGCACATCGACTCCGTCAATTTTGATGCTTCCATCTGTCACGTCATAGAAACGAGGAATCAAGCTGACGAGCGTCGACTTTCCGCCACCGGACATCCCGACAAACGCTACGCGTTCTCCAGAACGAATTTGAAGATTCACATCGTTCAATGCCCGTGTCCCGTCCTGCTCATATGAAAAGCTGACGTGGTCAAGGTCGATTTTACCCGCCGTCGACAATGGGACGAATCCGTTTGGTTTCTCTTCGATATCGTATGTTTCATCTAAAAACTCAAAGACTCGGTCCATCGAAGCGACCGACTGCGTGAGGGTCGTCGCCGAGTTGACGAGACGCCCGAGCGGCGCATAGAGACGGTCAATATAAGCGATGAACGCGACGAGTGTCCCGAGCGATACCTGTTCTTGAATAACGAGCCACGACGCCGTCGTGAAGATGAGGATTGGCGCGATATCGGTGATGGTGGACACGACGACATACGTCTTGGCGTTCCAACTCGTATGTTTGAGTGCCGCTTTTAAAAAGCCACCATTCTGTTGTTCGAACGCTTTACTTTCGTAAGGTTCAAGCGCAAAGCTTCGAATGACCGCCATCCCGTTCACACGCTCTGTCAAATGACCTTGGAGGTCAGCGAGTGCTGCCGACCGTTCCCGCGTCAAGCTACGCAATCGCCCGTAAAAATAGCGGACCGCAAACGCATAGAATGGAAGTGGTAAGATGGCAATCAACGTGAGTTGCGGGTCGATCGTATACATGATTCCAATAGCGATGAAAATCGTAATCATATCGAGCCAAATATTCATCAAGCCGGTGATGACGAAGTCTTTCGTCTGTTCGACATCGTTGATGATTCGCGAAATGATTTGCCCCGTCTTATTGTTTGAATAAAAGCGAAGGGACAACTTCTGGACATGGTCGAACAACCGATTCCGTACGTCGAATAAGACGCGGGTCGCTGCCCACTGCGCCAAATATTGACGCAAATACTCGATTGGCGGCTTAAGGACCAAGAAGACGAAGAAGACGATACTGAATAACCAGACGAGTGTCGTATAGTCCTGTTTCGGCGCATTATCCCCTAAATAATTATCAATGACATATTTATATAGTAACGGTAATCCGAGCGGGATCGAAAACTTTAAAATCCCGACGAAGATGGTAAGGGCAATTTGCTTTTTATATGGACTGACAAATTGCAGATAACGTTTAATACTACCCATAGTTCCTCCTTGTTAAGAAAAAAAGCGGAGATGAGGAATCATCTCCGGTAACGTGCTTCGTATTCGCGATACCATTCATCGACGAATGTTGGGTTGAACGGCCCTTTCCGTCCTCGAATCCAGTTAATCAGTTCTTGCACGTTCTGCTTCAAGATTCGATCAATCGCTTTCGGATAATTCATCTCGCGACGATGCCGCTCATATTCATCTTCATCTAAAATCGTGTACGACATATCTGGGAACACCTTGATGTCCAAATCGTAATCGATATATTTGATGGCACGTTCATCCCCATCAAATGTAGTCGGCGAACCTAGATTACAGTAGTAGTAAATCCCGTCTTCGCGAATCATACAGATGACATTGAACCAATACTCAGATGAAAAGTAGCAAATTGCCGGCTCTCGCGTTCTCCATTGCCGACCGTCTGACTCGCTGACCATGATGCGGTCATTGAATCCGATCATATCCGTTTTTGACGACTGAAGGACGAGCGTTTCTTCCCAAACGCGATGCAAAGTTCCGTTGTGCTTGTAGCTCTGTATCTCGATTTTGCTACCTGCTTTGGGAAATAAGCTCATAAGCTCCTCCTTTCCGCTATGATGCTATACAATTCTCATATTTAATTATAGCGACTTTCAGAACCAATGAAAAAGGAAATCTCTTATTTTCATGAATTTAGTGTTTTTTGGAAGGCCAGTGCCCGTTCTTGAAACATCGGACGAAGGACAAAATATTCGACGAGTATGTTCGGAACATAGCTATCGAACGTCACCTCATCAATCATGACCGCCTTGCCATCACGCGACTCGACCCGATGCACGTGCGTGAATCGTTTAAACGGAAACGGTAACGCCTTCCCTTGATCGCAAAATGCGTAGTTTCCTACAACACTGATGGCGCTATTCCATGGCAGTTCTACCGGACCGATCCCAACGAACAACTTCACTTCATTCCCTTCGACCGAAGCACCATCCCCCACTAATCGTACTTTCGGAAACGTTGTCAGCTTCGTCAAAAGCGAGGCATCCTGTAATAACTCCCACAGTTCGTCTACCGTCGTATCGTATGTGGTCTCTACATCAAATCGTCTCATGATCTCCACCTGCCAATCGTTCTAATTTTTGTTGAGCCACAGAAACCGTCTTCACATCACGCTCCGAAACATCCAACCAGACAACGTCATCCGTCGGAAGCGTATCAACTCGATATAAATCGATATACCAGACGATATGAGAGAAGACGTGTTTCACTTGCCCAAGATATGTTCCGTTAAGTTGTTCCCCCGTTCCCCGTTCAGTAAGCGGATATTGCCACATCCCGGCGAGTAGTCCTTTTTCCGGGCGCTGCACATAGGCGACTTTTCCCTCTTTTTCAATCCAAAGTGCGTCGTACATCTCGACACGCGCCGCTCCTTTTTTCGTCTTCACAGGCAATTCTTCTTGAACGTGATGGGCATACGCATAACACGTGTCTTGCACGGGACAGAGTGAGCACATCGGATTTTTCGGTGTGCAGACCGTAGCACCCAACTCCATCACGCCTTCGTTAAAATCGGATGCGTGGTCCGGATTCATCAATCGACGAACGACTTGTTCAAAGATTTTACGCGTCTTCGGTACTGCGATATCATCATAGATTCCGAATTGACGAGACATGACACGCATGACGTTTCCGTCGACAGCCGGTTCGGGTTGATTATATGCAATTGAAAGCACCGCCCCCGTCGTATAAGGACCAACCCCTTTTAGTTTCTCGAAACGTTCCTTTTCTTCTGGAACGACTCCGTCATAAACAGAAGCGACTTCTTTGACCGCCTCATGTAAGTTTCGAATACGCGAGTAATAACCGAGCCCTTCCCAATATTTGACGACTTCGTCTGTTTCAGCAGAAGCGAGCGCCTCAAGCGTCGGGAATCGTTCCATGAACCGGTTGTAATAAGGGATGACCGTATCGACTCGTGTCTGTTGCAACATGACTTCACTGACCCAAACGCGATATGGATTTTTTGCGTGACGCCAAGGTAAATCACGCTTTTCACGATTAAACCAGGTGACAAGTTCCTCATTGAACTGATGAATATTATAATTTGTGAACAATTTATCAAGATTAAGCATTGTGTTTCCCCTCGTTTTTAAAATATTGTATGATAAATAGGAATAGATCGTATCATTTTTGTTTATTGATGGAGGTGCTGAAGCACATTGGATACTGCGACACACATTGGTATGGGACTTGGATTAAGTGCCATCGCGACGCTCAGCCCGGAAGTGTCAGGCGATGCACAGATGTTTTTGGCCATGACAGCGACGGCGCTCGTCGGCTCGCATGCACCAGACTTCGACACCGTCTTTAAGTTAAAAGGAAATAGCACGTATTTACGCCAACATCGCGGTCGTTCACACGGAATCACCGCATTGCTCGCTTGGCCGATTCTCGTCAGTGCCGTCATCGGGACGGTCCTTGGCGTCAATCCTGCCTCTCTTTGGGTGATGGCACAAATCGCCGTGTTGTTACATGTCACGGTCGACCTGTTCAACGCTTATGGGACGCAGGCGTTACAGCCGTTCTCAAAAAAATGGATTGGCTGGGGTGTGATCGGGACGTTTGATCCGTATTTGTTCTCTGCATATTACGGGGCATATGCATTATGGATGATAACGGGTGCGACTGTCCCTATTTTTGCATTGCTCATTGCGCTTGTCATCAGTTACTATGCGATTCAGTTTAAATTGCGTAACCGTGCGCTCGCTACCGTGGCGAGACACTTTGCAGGCGCACATGAACTGTTCATCTCACCAGGAATCGGTTGGGATGATTGGCACGTCGCCGTCCGTTTCCGCGATGGTCTCGGAGCCGTAAAAGTGAAGAAAGGGAAAGTCATCGAATGTGGTCGCTTCCGCGACAAACCGATGCCGGGAGAAGACGATCTTCATTTCGTCGAAGCTCGAAAAAATGCTGATTTACAAGCGTTTCTCGATTTTTCTAAAATTCACACGTATACTGTGACACGCCATAACGGAATGATTGAATACCGCTTCACAAATTTGCGCTACTTCTCTAAAAATATGTATCCGTTCGTCGCTGTCGTCATCGTTGATGAACAGTCGAACGAGGTATTGTCTTCCTTTACGGGTTGGGTGTTTAGTGAGGACAGCCTTCAGAAGAAATTGGTATACGAACAATAAAAAGTCGCTCATCTGAGCGACTTTTCTTATGCCTCTGATTCAGTGAACTGAAGCTCGAACTCAAATTTGACTTTCTTATCGACGAGGACACCGCCCGCTTCGAGCGCCTGGTTCCATGTTAATCCATAATCCTCACGGTTGAGCGAACCTTTACCGGAGAAGGCATGTTTCGTATTGCCCCATGGATCTTTTGCGCTTCCCTCATACTCCACTTCAAATGTTTCTTCCCGAGTCGTTCCTCGAATCGTTAAGTCCCCTGTCAATTCGAATTCTCCGCCCCCTTTCGAACTGAAAGATGTCGAGTGAAAGACGAGATGCGGATGTTCCTCGGCATTGAAGAAATCACCTGAACGAAGGTGGTTATCCCGATCCGTGTTGTTGGTATCGACGGATGCTGCCTGAATCGTCACTCTCACGCTCGCATTCGCTAAATCGTCCGGCTCACCGTTCGCCTTAATATCAAATTCTTTGAACTCGCCCTTCACCTTAGAAATCATCATATGCTTGACCGTGAATGTGATTGAACTATGCGCCGGGTCAACTTGATATGTCTTAGCCATCGTGACTCACTCCTTATGGATAGATTAATGTGTACAATCTAGTGATTACCACAAATCTTGAGTTCAAAACGGTTTTACAAAAGATTGACAAATTATTGTCGAAAAATTTTGACTTTTATCACAAAAGACCGTTACGATGAAAAAGGGAGTCGTTCGCTTACTTAAAAATGTAAGCGCATACATAACTCCTCTATCTCGTATGAAAAGGGAGGAACGATCATGATTTATGAAGTACCGAACTCAGCAGGAACGAAAGTACAGTTTAAGGACCGTTATGAGAACTATATTAACGGAAAGTGGACCGCGCCAGCTGGTGGAGAATACTTTGAAAACACGTCCCCTGTGAATGGGAAAGTATTATGTGAAGTCGCCCGCTCAACGAAAGAAGATGTAGAACTTGCTTTAGATGCCGCTCATGCAGCCAAAGACGATTGGGGCAAAACGTCCGTCACGGAGCGTTCTGTCATCTTAAATAAAATTGCAGACCGTATGGAAGAGAACCTTGAGATGCTTGCCTACGCGGAAACATGGGAAAATGGGAAGGCTGTTCGTGAAACGCTCAACGCTGACCTTCCACTCGCCATCGATCACTTCCGTTACTTCGCTGGAGTCATCCGCTCTCAAGAAGGTGGTATCAGTGAACTCGATCACGATACGGTCGCCTATCACTTCCACGAGCCGCTAGGGGTCGTCGCACAAATTATTCCGTGGAACTTCCCGATTCTAATGGCTGTTTGGAAACTCGCTCCAGCCCTCGCTGCCGGAAACTGCGTCGTGTTAAAACCGGCCGAACAAACACCTTCTTCCATCCTCGTCCTCATGGAACTGATTGAAGACTTATTACCACCTGGTGTCGTCAATATCGTAAACGGTTTCGGGCTCGAAGCCGGGAAACCACTCGCGTCGAGCGACCGTGTCGATAAAGTCGCCTTCACCGGTGAGACGACGACGGGTCGCCTAATCATGCAATACGCTTCTCAAAATATCATCCCGGTCACACTTGAGCTCGGTGGAAAGTCACCAAACATCTTCTTTGCCGACATCATGGACGCGGATGACGATTTCTTTGATAAAGCGATTGAAGGTCTCGTCATGTTCGCCTTGAATCAAGGAGAAGTTTGTACATGTCCGTCTCGTGCATTGATTCAAGAGTCGATTTATGACAAGTTCATGGAACGCGTGCTTGAGCGCGTCAAAGCAATCAAACTAGGCAATCCGCTCGATTCAGACGTTATGATGGGTGCACAAGCATCGAACGAACAGATGGAGAAAATCCTATCTTATCTCCAAATCGGGAAAGAAGAGGGCGCAGAATGCCTAATCGGTGGAGAGCGAAACATGATGGACGGAGATCTCGCGGACGGGTACTACATTCAACCGACGATCTTCAAAGGTCATAACAAGATGCGGATCTTCCAAGAAGAAATTTTCGGACCGGTCTTATCCGTCACGACGTTCAAAGATGATGCGGAAGCACTCGCCATCGCGAACGATACGCTTTACGGACTCGGGGCAGGCGTGTGGACTCGTGACATGAACCGCGCTTATCGTTTCGGTCGTGAAATTCAAGCAGGTCGTGTTTGGATCAACTGCTACCATTCATACCCGGCACATGCCGCTTTCGGTGGGTATAAAATGTCTGGGATCGGTCGCGAGAACCATAAGATGATGCTCGGCCATTATCAACGGACGAAAAACATGCTCGTCAGCTACAGCGAACAAAAGCTCGGGTTCTTCTAAGATGGTAAAACGAGTCGAGGCCACCCCCGCCGCGCTCGAACTCATCGAACGTCTAAAATCAAAACACGGTCCCCTTCTCTTTCACCAATCAGGAGGCTGCTGCGATGGAAGTGCACCAATGTGCTTCCCTCGTGACGAGTTTATGATTGGTGACCACGATGTACTCCTTGGGGAGATCGGAGAGACACCGTTCTATATCCACGAGAAACAGTATGATTATTGGAAACATACACAATTGATCATCGATGTGGTCGATGGTCGGGGTGGCATGTTTTCCCTCGAAGGTGTGGAAGGGAAGCGATTTTTAGGACGTTCTCGAGTTTTTACAGAAGAAGAGCGTGATGCATTAAAACGTGAAGCATGATTGGAGGGACCCGTTTCGACGGGTCCCTCCTTATTTGAAAAAACGATTGTCTCCATTGCTAAAAAATTACATATTATATACGTTTGTTTTTTGTATAGTAGATAAAAAGGGAGGGATTCGATGGCTTCATTGCTAACAGAATGGTTAGAAAGTATTTTGGTTATTTTAATCAGCATATTTGTACCCATTTTTCTAATCCTCACACTCATCATCGCCTATAAGATCAAACGTTATCAAAACAGTCAGTATGCCCAACAAACTCGGCACTCCTACTTCAAAGTGGTCCAGGATACCGGTCTATTCGGAGAATATCTATGCGTGGCAGAAATCGAGTCAAAATTCTTTCAACCACTGATTTTGACGAACCTCTATTTGCCACATCCATTGAAACAAGGTCGCACAACAGAAATTGACGTCGTCTTCATCAATCAGGCTGGCGTTCATGTCATCGAATCCAAAAATTATAGCGGATGGATATTCGGTCGGGCACGTGACCAATACTGGACGCAGACCCTCCCTCGCCGAAAAAAGCATCGTTTCTTCAATCCAATCAAACAAAATGAATTGCATCTCAAAGCCATCGAGGACGTGCTTGGACTAGACCGTGCACACCTCCATTCCTGGATTGTGTTCAGCAACCGCTCGACGCTCAAACAAATTGAATCTACCGAGGTCCCTGTGCTCAATCGCCAACAGTGGATCAAAGAGCTGATCACCTACCAAGACTTTGTTTTCGATCTCGATGAGCAAGTCCGACTATACGAAATCTTATATTCCTTCACACAAGTCGACGCGACTGTCACCTTGAAACATATCGAAGACATCAAATCGACGATCAAGCAGTAAACAAACATCCCCGCACTAATCATGAGCGCGGGGATGTTTCGTCATTTACTCTGCATTTTAAAGCGTAAATACAATTCGTTATAGTAAGCGTTCATACGCTTCCCGAGGTTTTCGTACACTTCAAGGTCTTGTGTCACTTCACGAGACGGATAGAACCGCTCGTCTGACGTCACTTCTTCATCCAAGAACTCAAGTGCTGCCTCGTTCGGAGTCGAATATCCAACGTAATCCGTGTTACGTGCTGCGATCTCAGCATCTAACATGAAGTCGATGAACTGATGTGCCCCGTCCACGTTTTGTGCCGTATTCGGAATGACAAGGTTATCGAACCATAAATTCGTTCCCTCTTCCGGGATGACATACGTCAGTTCTTCATTCTCATACATGATTTCCGACGCATCCCCCGACCAGACGACGGCTGCCGCCGCTTCACGGTTCGCCATCAACATTTTGATCTCGTCTCCGACGATGGCCTTAATGTTTGGCCAAAGCGTCGTTAACTTTTCTTCCGCCTCAATCAACTCATCTTTGTTCGTCGTATTGAGGGAGTACCCGAGCGAGTTCAAGCCGAAGCCCATCACTTCTCGAGTCCCGTCCGCAAGAAGGATATCGTTTTTAAGGGGCATCTCCCATAAGTCGTTCCACGAGGTGATCTCACCGTCGACTAGTTCGGGATTATAGACAATCCCGACCGTTCCCCAGAAATAAGGGACTGAGTACTTGTTACCAGGGTCGAACGATTTGTCGAGAAAACGAGGGTCGATGTTGTCGAAATTCTCAAGTTTGTCGTAATCGATCGGGAGAAGCAAGTTCTCTTCTCTCATCTTGCTGATTGCATAATCGGATGGGACGGCGACATCAAAGGCCGTACCACCTTGCTCAATTTTCGTGAGCATCGCTTCGTTCGAATCGAATGTTTGGTAAACGACCTTCAACCCGCTCTGCTCTTCGAACTCCCCAATCAAGTCTTCATCGATGTAGTCTCCCCAGTTATAGACGACAAGCGTGTTGTCGCCACCGAAGCCTTGTGCGGCATTCAACTGCTGAATCCAAAGAAGAAGACCGAAGCTGACAATTAAAGGGACAGCCAGCATGATGACTAGTTTTTTCATCGTCTAACCTCCTTTGATCCTCGTTGTGCCAACACGTAATAACCGATGACAAGAATGAGCGTAAAGACGAACAAGATGGCAGATAACGCATTGATTTCAAGCGAGATGCCTTGACGTGCCCGTGAATAAACTTCTACAGCGAGCGTTGTAAATCCGTTCCCCGTCACGAAGAACGTCACCGCAAAATCATCTAAGGAGTATGTGAGTGCCGTAAAGAATCCGGCAAATACACCTGGCGTGATATATGGCAAAATGACTTTCGTCAATACGTCCCACGTACTCGCACCTAGGTCACGTGAGGCATCAATCAACGTCGGACTCATCTCTTGGAGTTTCGGTAACACCAAGATGACGACAATCGGAACCGAGAAGGCGATGTGCGACAAGAGGACCGAATAAAAGCCTAACTGAATCCCGAGCATCGTGAAGAGAATCAAAAATGATGCCCCAATGATAACGTCCGGACTGACGATCAAGACGTTGTTCAATGATAAGAGGGATGTCTTCGTATATTTTTGTTTCGCCGTATAAATGGCGAGCGCCCCGATGACGCCAAGCACGGTCGAAATGGTCGCCGAGAGTAGCGCAATGACGATCGTGTTCAAGACGATAACGAGAAGTCTCGTATCCGTGAAGAGAGACTTGTACCATTCGAGGGTGAAGCCTTCGAAGTTACTCATCGTTCCACCACTATTGAACGAGTAGAACACCAAGTAAAGAATTGGCGCATATAGAATAAAGAAGACGGTCGCCAAATATAGGTTTGATAGTTTGAATCGTTTGCGTTTCATCGACGCACCGCTCCTTTCGCACCCCAGTCACGCGTGATGACCATGACGAGAACCATCGCCAAAATTAAGAAGACGGCAATCGTGGATCCCATCCCCCAGTTTTGCGTGACGAGGAATTGTTGTTCAATCGCTGTCCCGAGCGTGATGACACGGTTTCCAGCAATCAGGCGTGTGATCATGAAGAGCGACAACGCCGGAATAAAGACGATTTGAATTCCCGACTTGACGCCGTCAAGCGTTAACGGGAAAATGACGCGTCGGAACGTCGTCCAGTTTGATGCACCTAAGTCTCGTGACGCATAAACGAGTGATGGCGGCAACTTCTCGATCGCGTTATAGATTGGCAAAATCATGAACGGGATAAAGATGTATACCGAGACGAAAACGAAACTGAAGTCCGTGAAGAGAATCTGTTTCGTACCAATTCCGATTGCTTCTAAAAATTGATTCGTAATCCCGTACGTTCCAAAAATACCAAGGAACGCATACGCTTTTAACAATAGGTTAATCCAAGACGGCAGCAAGATGAGCAAGAGCCAAAGCTGTTTATGCTTCGTCTTCGTCAACAAGTAAGCCGTCGGATACCCGACAAGTAGCGAGAAGAACGTAATGAGGAACGCGTACCAAAACGAAGACAGCGTCATCGTTAAATACGTCGACGTGAAGAACGTTTGATAGTTCTCTAAACTCAAGTTCCCTTCGATATCAAAGAAAGAATAATAGACGACGAGAAAGAGTGGTGCGATGACGAACAAGGCGATCCAAATCCAATATGTCGTCAAATATACCGTCTTTGCGGTCTGATTAGTTTGATTCATGAGGGACCTCCTCATAGGATTCGAGACGACGGTCGAACTCTTCTTCCGTCTCCCCTAAACGCATGACGTGAATGGCTTCTTCATCAAACGTCAATCCGATTTTCGATCCGACAACCGATTTCTTCGTCGAATGGACAAGCCATTCGTTCCCTTCTTGGTCATAACAGCAAATCTCGTAATGAACACCTCGGAACAATTGAGAATCGACGTCGACGACGAGTTTCGCCGCATCGATCGATGTCATCTCCAAGTCTTCTGGGCGAATGATCACTTCAACTTTTTCATTGCGGTCGAACCCTTGGTCGACACAGTCGAACGTTTTACCAGCGAACGTGACGACGTTGTCTTCTGGCATGACACCCGGAACGATATTTGATTCTCCGATAAAGTCGGCGACGAAACGGTTGATCGGTTCGTCATAAATATCAGTCGGTGTCCCGCTTTGAACAATTTTTCCGTTGTTCATGACGAAAATCTCATCCGACATGGCGAGTGCTTCTTCTTGGTCGTGTGTGACGAAGATGAATGTGATGCCAAGGCGTTGTTGCAACTCACGAAGTTCATACTGCATTTCTGTCCGTAGTTTTAAGTCTAAGGCAGAAAGGGGTTCGTCGAGGAGGATGACTTCCGGCTCGTTCACGATTGCACGGGCGATGGCGACTCGTTGGCGCTGCCCTCCAGACATCTCATCGATTTCACGTGAGCCATACCCTTCTAAGTTGACAAATTTGAGAGCTTGTTCCACTTTCGCTTTCACGTCTGCCTCTTTTAATTTTTTAATCCGGAGACCGAACGCGACATTCTCAAATACGTTTAAATGAGGAAACAGCGCATAATCTTGGAACACGGTATTCACTTGTCGTTTGTTGGCGGGCACATCGTTGATCCGTTTACCACTGAAGTGAATATCCCCTTCAGTTGCATCGGTAAACCCGGCGATCAATCGTAAAATCGTTGTCTTCCCACATCCCGATGGACCGAGAAGCGTATAAAACTTTCCACGCTCAATCTCAAAACTGATATCTTCTAGAACGACGGTATCGTCGTATCGCTTAGACACACGGTCAAAGCGAATCATTGTCTCTGCATTCATGCTGTTTCCTCCTCTATTGACTTATAAATACGAATGGGTCGCTACAATGAGGCATTCACTCTCACCGTCATTGTCGTTGAAGAGCTGATGTGAATCCGAGGCGACATAATACATCGTTTCCCCTGCCTTGGCGAAATACGTGTGATTCCCTAATTTGAGAGCCACTTTACCAGATAAGACGTATACGAGCGTCTCTGAACGGGAAGGTTCATATTGTTTAAATTCACCATGTTTGAAGAACGTGACGAGAATCGGTTCCATCTCTTTTTCATTCGATTCTGGAATGAGCCATTCCGTTCGATATTTCCGTTCTTCATCTGTATACGTGGTGCGATCGTCGACCGTGTATACGACTTTTTGATTCAAGTCTTCATCGAAGAACTCTTTCGGAGAACTTCCAAGAACACTTAATAAATCAAATAACGTCTCGAGTGAAGGGGAGCTTAAATCCCGTTCGATTTGAGAAATATATCCCTTACTCAAATCCGTGCGCTCCGCCAACTCTTCTTGGGTCAATCCTTTTTTAATCCGGAGTCGCTTAATGTTTTGACCTACTTCCAACGACTGAACGCCTCCTTCTAGTTTAGTGAAACATGAGTTCAACTAAAGAAAGTTTATCTATACTATACTTAAAAGCAAACTATTAGCGACCTTCATTATAACGAACTGAATGAGAATTGCAAATAAAAAATCACGTCGCACCGGACGTGATTCAGTGTAAATTTCGTTTTGACATCAAGTGCTTAAACTTCTCGTTTTTTGTTTGGAACAAATGGAGCTGTGCACCGTATGCATCAATCTGTTGAATGACGTACTGGAACGCCTTCGCCTCCCCTGGATACGGTTCGCCTGCCTTGGCGAGTGATGTCTCAAAATCTTCCCATAGCACTTCGACCCATGTGATGGCTTCCGTATCGTTCAATACGTCATTTTTCTCTTTTAAAATGGCCGCGAGTCGCTCATACTGTTCGTTTCGATTCATCGTTTCACCTCCGACAGTTCAGAGAGGGGGATGGCCCGTTCTGTCATGTCCCCTTCAAACGTCCCCCAGCCCATGACACCGTTGACGAATTTTAAACGGAACGGTTGATTATTGTAGTTGACGACATATGTTTCACCAGGACGGAACGATGTCGGGTCGATCAAATAGCTTTCGGCAATCGCAATCCGTCGAAGGACGACTTCGATTTCACTGACCATGCCCATTTGTTCAGCCTTCCGTTTCCGTTCGTGTAATGCTTGAATCTCTTGCTCTAACTCATATTTCGATAAGTCACTTAAGCGCTTTTCCATTTCGTTCACCTCGATGTAAGCGTATCAGATTTTGCATAAAAAGAAAAAGGCGAGACTGAGTATATTACTCAGTTCGCCTTGAAGTTGTGTGATGGTTAGATTGTTCGGTTGATACTAGACGATGAACGAATCGATGTCGACTAGATTTCCTACCTATAACCGTTTTAACTGATTGCTTGTTGCTTACTTTGTAACTCGTGCATTCGAGCGTAAACACCACCGAATTCGATGAGTGACTGGTGGTTGCCTCGCTCAATGATTCGACCGTGGTCGAGGACGAGGATCTGGTCCGCTTCCCGAATCGTCGAGAGACGGTGGGCGATGACAAACGTCGTTCGACCGTACGTGAGGGTTTTGAGTGCCTCTTGAATCAATGCCTCCGTCTCCGAGTCGACACTCGCTGTCGCCTCATCGAGGACGAGGATCGCTGGGTCAAAGACGAGGGCGCGGGCGAAACTGATCAACTGACGTTCCCCACTCGAGAGAGAAGCTCCACGCTCAATCACCGGCTCATCAATACCTTTTGGCAGCTGTTTCACGAAACGATCCGCCCCGACGGCTGTGAGTGCTTTCCACACTTGTTCATCCGTGATTGTCTCATCGCCAAGTGTGACGTTCGTGCGAATCGTTCCCGTGAATAGGAACGGGTCTTGTAAGACGATCCCGAGATGGTCTCGTACCGCCTGTGTCGGCAATTTTGTCACGTCCATACCATCGATTCGAAGGACTCCGGCGGATGGGTCATAGAAGCGCATGAGCAAGTTCATGATTGAACTCTTCCCACTCCCCGTATGTCCAACGAGTGCGACCGTTTCACCAGGAGCTGCGTGCAGTTCAATCTGTTGCAACACCGGCTTCCCTGCTTCATAACTGAAAGTCACATCATCAAAGACGACTTCCCCTTTAAAGCGCGGAAGACGTTCTGACGAGACCGGCTCCCCTTTCTCGTCGAGCAGTTGGAACATCCGGTCGGCCGAGACAAGCGCCTGTTGGAGTGGCGACAATTGGTTCATGATTTGTGTCACCGGCTCAAAAATTCGCGAGACGTAATCGATATACGCATACAAAATCCCCAGTGTCAGGACACTACCCGTCCCGAGCGTTTGCGCCCCGACAAACCAGATGAGTAAAGCGAGCGCCATGTTCCGGAAGAAGTTGACGAGGTTATGACTCATCAATGCATCCAATTTCAACAACTTTCGTCTCGTTTGGAAGTTGTCACTATTTTTCTCGTTAAACTCGTCGTAAACGAGGTCTTCGCGGACGTACGATTGAATGATTGGCATCGTTTGAATGCTTTCGTTCAACTGCGCGTTCATATCCGCAACGAGAGCACGGACACGGAAGTTATTCTTCGTCGAGAACCGTTGGAACAACTTGATCCAGACG
The DNA here is from genome assembly GCF_018617455.1 of Exiguobacterium sp. s22. Classification (GTDB taxonomy): domain Bacteria; phylum Bacillota; class Bacilli; order Exiguobacteriales; family Exiguobacteriaceae; genus Exiguobacterium. The sequence continues at coordinate 200,137 of NZ_JACSKD010000005.1, read as the reverse complement.
ATAACGACCGGAATGATAATGAGCGAGACGAGTCCTAGACGCACATCTAGGAAGAACATCGCAATCAATACCCCGATCATCATGACGACACTTTGGAAGACGCGAGCGAGAACCCCTAAATATAGGTCTCGAATCGTCTCCGTGTCATTCGTGACACGACTGACAATTTTCCCGATTGGGGTTTGATCAAAATAGCGGACCGGAATGGTTTGCAGATGCTTCATCACGTCAAGGCGCATCGTTTTCACGATACTGTGCGCCGACCGTTGTAAGAGCATCTGTTGCCCCCAGTTCAATCCGGCGGCGAGTAATAATAGAACGACATAAAGTCCCGACAAGAGAAGCACCGCTCGCAAGTCCGTCTGATAAAATTGGAACACATCGGTCGACGAGAGCGAGACAATATTTTCATACGTCGCCGACTCGTCACCTCTTGTAATCGTCAGCACGTCTCCTTCGACGTCTCGGACCCCTCCGCTCATAACCGCATCGGGAACGAGATAGTACCCATCGGTCGTCTGAACGATTGAGACGGGCTGAATAACGTCCTGTCCATCGAGTCTTGTTTCTTTCTCATATGAGTCCCCATCAAAGGAAACACTGCCGCCAGATTCAACTTGAACCCAGTCACGTTCGATGGCGACGATATGCTCATCGATAATGATTTTGGCGATATACGGTCCGGCAAGTTCTGCACCGACCGCTAAAAAGAGTAATGTCAATCCGAGGAAGATCGAACGTTTCACTTGCTTGGCATACCCAACGAGTGAACGGATCGTTTTCTTCCGACGGACTGGATCTAATTCATATTGATCGATCATGAGAGATTCCCCCTTTCCCGGATTACTCCGACTCTCCTTGTCGAATAAATTGTTCATAATACCAACCTTGGCGTTCCATCAGTTGGTCATGAGTACCGCGCTCGGTGACTCGTCCATCTTGAAGGACGAGGATTTGATCGGCATGCGCCACGGCAGAAAGACGGTGTGCGACGATAAAGGTCGTCTTCGCCTCACGACTCGTGCGAACGGAATCGATAATGCGCGATTCTGTCTTCGCATCGACTGCTGAGAGTGAATCGTCAAGAAGCAGAATCTCAGGATTTTTGAGTAGCGCTCGTGCAATCGACAGACGTTGCTTCTGTCCACCCGATAGCATGACCCCTTGCTCCCCGACAACGGTATCGAGCCCGTTCTCCAAGTGTTCGATGTCCGTATCAAACGCAGCGAGGTGAATCGCCGTCTCGAGCGCTTCATCCGATACGTCGTCTACGCCGAAACGAATGTTATCGCGAACCGTTTTCGAGAACAGGAGATGTTCTTGCGAGACATACCCACTCCATCCGCGGACCGTTTCAAGTTTAATGTCCGAAATCGGAACCCCGTTCACGAGAAGCGAATCGTCAATCGGATACTCCCGAAGTAACTGACGGAGTAACGTCGTCTTGCCGGCCCCGGTCGGTCCAACGACCCCAATCGTTTCACCACGTGAGACGTGTAGGACGATGTCTTCTAACGAATCACGATTCGCATTCGGATAACGGAATGAGAGTGATTTAAATGTGATTTTCTCAGGAACGTCGATGTGCATCGTACCCGTAGAGGATACGTCTGGCACCTCATTCATTGTCGATTCAATTCGTTCCAAGCTTGCCGTTCCGCGTTGGACGACGTTGATGAGTTCCCCGAAGGCATACATCGGCCAAATGAGCATCCCTAAATAAATGTTGAACGAGACGAGTTGACCGAGCGTAATGTCGTTCGTAAAGACGAGGTACGTCCCAAACGAAAGACCAATCAAATAGCTGAGTCCAACGAGCAACTTGATAACCGGTTCAAACAAGACGTCAATTTTTGCGACGTGCATATTTTTCTCCAACACATCATCTGTGATGTCATCAAATTTTTTCGTATCCGCCTCTTCTTGGACGAATGAACGTACGACTCGAAGACCGGAGATGGATTCGACGACTTGGTCGTTCATCACTCCGAACGAATCCTGGGCTGCCGTAAAGCGCGTATGAATCTGGCTACCAAGTTTATTCATCGACCAAGCGAGAATTGGCATCGGCAAAAGTGCCGCAAGCGTCAACTTCCAATCGATGAACACGCCCATGATCGTCAAGGCGATGAGCGTCATGTTGAACGAGTCGACTAATGTCATGACCCCAAATCCCGCTGTCCGCTCCACCGCTTTCAAGTCATTCGTCGCAAGTGCCATCAAGTCACCCGTACGATGCTGCTGATAAAAGCGCGGTGTCTGTTTGAGGAGGTGACCGAAGAAGCGACCTCTCAATTTCTTTTCAAGTAAAAAGGCTGTCCCGAAGAGTCGGGCAATCCACAAGTACGACATCACGTACGACAACACCATGATGCCGAGTAACGATGACACGATTAAAATCAATCGTTCTGTCGTCAAACTTCCTTCACGAATCGCATCAATCGCCCGTCCTATAATCCAAGGTGGTAGCATGTCTACAACCCCTGTGATGATCAGTAAGATGATCGCAATCACATACGTCCGTTTCTGTCTTTTAATAAACCAATCCAATTGTTTAATCAGTTTCATGACTGATTTCCCCCTTCCGCCCAATCCATCCGAACACGCAAAAAAGCGCACTCCACCTGATTGTGCAACCAATCAAATGAAGCGCGCTTGAAGTAGTCTTCAGTCTTTTGCATGGTCAGGGAAAGGACACTACCCCTATCCAGCTGCCAAAGTCACGCAGTCAAATACGAGTAGCCATATGATGTTTTGAGTGTGTTTGTAAGTACAATGTTGTTCATCATTCTGGCTCCTCTCGTTTCATTGTTTTAAAATCTACTCAAACCTTAGCAGACTGTTCTGAAAATTGTCAACATTATTTTGTAAAAAAATTGTAACTTGATTTAGTTTAAGAAAAACATGCCCAAAACGAGACCAATGACCCCCGTTGCCGTGACGTAATAAATCATCGGCATGAGCGTGTAACGGATAATTGTCCCTTCCTTGCCGAGTAATCCAGCAACCGATGCGACGGCTACAACGTTCAGCACACAGATCATGTTCCCTGCGTTCGCTCCGGCCATCTGCATGGATAAAGCGAGCGTGTTATCCAGTCCGACTGAGTCCGCAACGTTTGTCGTCAAACTCGAGAACATCATGTTCGAGAAGGTTGCCGACCCTGAGACAAAGGCACCGAGAGCCCCGATCCACGGTGCGACGAGTGGCCATACCCCACCGAACGTGTCGGCAGCAGCCGTCGCGAGTTCGACCGGCATCGAAGCGAGTCCGGCACCGCCATTTTCAGAGTGGATGAATATACGAACCATCGGAACCGACGCCGCTAACGTGATGACCGTCCCGACGATGCCGAACGTCGTCGCTTTGAAGACCGATGTCACTTGTGACCAACTCATATTGTGTAAGAAGAATGTCGCAATCATCGTCAAGATGAACATGAAGCCAGGTGAATAGAACGGTTCCCAAGACGTCGAGATTCCTTCTACGCCTAAAATGTTCGGCAGATTGATCCGAACGCTACGGGCCAGTTCATTTAAAAACGGTACCGTACGAGTAAGCACTAAGAAAATCGTCAAAATGAGATATGGTGCCCATGCCTTCCACTGCGGGAGTTCACGCGTGGTTGATTTGAGCGTCACTTTCTCAGTTGAAGGTTCTTGTTCATCCACATACCCGTCAAACGTCCAGACGCGTTTTGGCATGAGAATGCCTTTACGAGCCATCGTGACGAGGATAATAAGACCGGTTAACCCACCTAACATACCACCAAATTCAAATCCGAGGATGAGCGTCCAAATGTACGCAGGCACGCTGTACAAGAGCGCCGCTACGATTGCAATCGGAAATACTTCGAGTGCTGGTTTGATCGACTTCTCCTTACTGAAAAAGCGCGTCAGCATTAAAATCAAAATGAACGGGATGAATAGACCGACGACCATATCGATCAAGACGGTTTGTAAAACGACCTCTGTCAAAAAAGCAATCGACTCAGGCTGGTTCACATCTAAAGATAGACCGTTCCCGATCCCGATGAGTGCCGGTGTCCCGACCGCACCAAATGTCACGGCCGATACGTCTGCGGATAACGCGATGACCACGGCGGCAATCGGTGGAAATCCGAGTGCAATCAAAAGCGGCGCCGCAACGGTCGCGGGTGTCCCAAATCCGGATGCACCTTCAATGAATGAAACGAATAGCCATCCGACAATCAGGACTTGAATACGCGGGTCGGGTGTGATGTTGACGAATCCGGAGCGAATCGCATTCATCCCGCCCCCTTCTTTCATCGTATTCATCATTCCGATTGCCCCGTAGACAATCCATACTGTCGTGACGGCGATGACAAGTCCCTGCAGTGTCGCTGCCATAATTCGTGTCGCATCCAATTGCCAGACGAAGAACGCTAAAATCGCCGTCGTCACGAGTGACAAGGGCATGGCTATCGATGCAGGTAAACGCATAATGACCAATAAGATGAGCACGGCCACAATCGGTGTCAGTGCTGTAATCCATTCTAAAATCGTCAATGTAGACCCACCTTTTCGTGTTTTCCCCTACCGTAAACAGATGTCCCATCACGATTCTTCTTCAGCGATTCGATTTAACGTACGTTCAATCACATCATATGGAAATCCTTTCCTTCGAAGCTGCATCTTCATGCGCTGTTTGCGCTCGAACGCATCGTACCCGCTGAACTTCCGATTCAACTTCTCAGCCTGCTTCAGACATGCCGCAATCTCGACATCCTCGTCCTCTTCTTCCCAAAAAGTTTGAATCGCCTCTGAAATAATATCAAAGGTAAACCCCCTTTGCATCAGGGTTTGTTGAATTCTTTGTTGCACTTCTGTGGCAGAACGGCGATTTGTTTCCATTTGTTTCCGTTTTACGAACTTTCCGGCCTTCTCGACGCGTTCTTCGTGAGTGATTGACGACAATACCGATTCGATGACGTCTGGTGAAATCTGGAGTTGCTCCAGTTCCCGTTTGATTTTGATCGGTCCACTCGGACTTGTATTGAATTTCGTTTGAACGTACGCTTTCGCGAATTCGGCATCATTCAAGTAACGCTGCTCTTTCAGTCGCGTGATGGCATGTTTGATTGCCGATTCGCTCAACTCCTTCTTCACAAGGTAGTCGCGTACCTCTGAGATGGCGCGCATTCGATACGATAAATAATTGATGGCTAACTTATAGGCCTTCTGAGCTTCCTCCGCCTCAAGGACGTCTTGAACAAAATCGTCTTCGAGCTCCATCCCTTTTGTGAGCCCATACTTGATGAACACATCGACATCGATGGCGAACGCAAACTCTTCTTTCCCCTCACGCTCAATGAAGACGTTCAGTCGATCTTGATTCTTCTTCTGGGTCGTGAACTTCGCAATTTTCACAACGACTCCCCTCCATTCCATGTTTCTAACATATCACGTTCAAGAAACGTAAAGGATTTTTGATAAGTTAGAAGAAAGGGTATTCATCTGGATATACTGACTTATACCCATTTTAGAAACAACACATGATATCGGAGGGAATTTCATGAAAATCGCAATCACTGGTGGGACCGGACTCATCGGTCAACCACTCGTTCGTGCACTGGCCGACGCCGGGCATCAAGTCGTCGTATTGACGCGTCATCCACGCCCTCGTCATCGTGGGGTGTCGTTTATCGAATGGTTGACACCGAATAGCAAACCAGAGGAAGAACTCGAGGGAACGGACGCGTTCATCCATTTGGCTGGCGCTTCTATCAACGACGGACGATGGACGCATAAACAAAAACAAGCCATCCTTCAAAGCCGGATTGAGGGAACGAAAGAAGTCGTCCGGATCATTCAACAGTTGAAACAAAAACCACAAGTCGTTGTCAGTGGTTCGGCCATCGGTATTTACGGTGAAGACCGCTCCATTACCTATTCAGAAGAAACGCCATTACCGACACGGACCAATTTCCTCGGTAATGTGTGTGTCCTTTGGGAACAGGAAGCAGAACCGATACGTGACTTAGGCGTTCGTCTCGTGACGATGCGTACCGGTGTCGTCTTATCCAATGATGGTGGCGCCTTCCCACTCATGAAACTTCCCTATCAATTCGGGGTCGGTGGTAAAATTGGATCAGGTAAGCAGTGGGTACCGTGGATTCATTTAGATGATCTCGTTCGCTTATTCGTACACATTATCGAAACCGATTCCATTGAAGGTCCGGTCAACGGAACCGCACCTACACCCGTCACGATGAATGAATTCGGAAAGACAATTGCGAAAGTCATGCATCGTCCTCATTGGATCCCGGCACCTGCTCCAATGATGGAGCTTGTCCTTGGTGAAAAAAGTGTCATCGTCCTAGAAGGGGCGAAAGTCGTTCCGACGAAGGCATTGCAACATGGATTTGAATTCCGATACGAAACGCTTGAACCTGCGCTCACACAACTATTACACGAAGCTTAAGGAGAATGAAGATTGAGTCACTTACTTATTCGAAACGCCCATATTTACCCGATCACCGCATCACATTTTTATGGAGACCTTCGTGTCCGCGATGGAAAAATTGTCGAAATGGCCGAATTGCTCGAACCACTGGATGGAGAGCACGTGATCGAGGCAGAAGGAAACTTTTTATTCCCCGGTTTCATCGATGCCCATACCCATCTTGGTTTATACGATGAAGGGACAGGGTCTGTCGGGAACGATGCGAACGAAACGGTCGAGGCGATGACCCCACATGCCCGTGCGATCGATGGCGTGTATCCACTTGACGAAGGGTTTGAGGAAGCACTGATGGCAGGTGTGACCGCTGTCCAGGTCATGCCTGGAAGTATGAATGTCATCGGTGGTGTGACTAGCGTCATCAAAACTCACGGTCGCTACATTGACGATATGATCGTCCGTCGTCATGCCGGACTGAAGATGGCACTCGGCGAAAACCCGAAACGCATTCATAGCATGGGGAAAACAGGAGACCTGACACGAATGGGGATCATGGGGTTGTTGCGTGAAGCGTTCCGAACTGTCAGATCGACGAAAACAATCGGAACGTTTGGTAGCCAAATGATTCAACTCGCTCTCGACCGCGAAATGCCGATTCGCGTGCATGCGCACCGTGCAGACGATATTCTTTCTGTCGTCCGTTTCGCAAACGAGTTCAACCTTGACTACCGAATCGAACATTGTACGGAAGGGCATCTCGTCGCAGAAAAGTTACAAGAACTCGGTGTGAAACATGTCACCGTTGGCCCGACGTTTACACGCAAGTCAAAAATCGAGCTACAAAATAAGACGTGGGAAACTTATCGGATTCTTCATGAGCACGGCATGTCCGTTTCCATTACGACCGACCATCCGTACACACCTGTCCAGTACTTAAATTTGTGTGCCGGACTTGCGGCACGTGAAGGGTTACCTGTCAATGTCGCGTTACGAGGAATCACAATAAATCCAGCAGAATCACTCGGTGTTGATGATCGGATAGGATCTCTCGAAGTTGGAAAAGACGCCGATCTCGTGCTGTGGAGTCATTTCCCACTCGACTACTTATCCAAGCCGATCATGACGATTGTGAACGGTGAAATTGTCTATAAAACAGACCGCGCTGAATCGCATCACGAGGTCGAATAATTTTCATTATTTTTCATAACGTTTTTACGCATAATTTACTTGCTTTTTTAAAAATACTATATAAAATTATCTTGTAACTTCATAAAGCAGCCAAGGCGGTTCGAACAGCGAAGCCAGAAGTATGCTTTCGTTACGACTATTCTTCAGCGGTCTGAAATAGGAGGAGGAATGTAAAGGTGCTCAAATTTCGTGAGCTCACCGACTGCGCGGAGTTGTTCGAACTGATGCAACACCCAGATGTCTTTCCGTATGTCCGTCAAAAGACGGTCCACTTTGACGAGTTTTTATTTAGCACGAAGCAAATCATCGAGCTAGAGGAGCAAGGAAAAATCATCTCACGTACCATCACGAACGAGTATGGCACCCCAATCGGGACAATCAGCTTGTTTGATGTCGAATCTGGCTATGGATTCCTTGGTACGTGGCTTGGCAAGCCATATCACGGCAAAGGTTATAATCAAGTGGCAAAGGAATCATTCTTCTCAGAACTTTTCTTTGAACTTGATATTGAAAGTGTATTTTTAAAGATCCGTAAATCGAATGAACGGTCGATTGCTGCCGCAGAAAAGCTACCTTATGCATTTTGCGCAAACGAGATTCGTTCCGAATTACTTGCAGAAATCAACCAAGGTGACGTTGAATACGTACTATATGAGGTATCCAAATCGAGTTTCCAACTGTATTTGCATGCCCTCCACGTCCCGGAATACGAAGTACCTTTCGAGGCACAACTCGAAGCATGAGCCAATTCTGTCAAAGAATTGGCTTTTTTGTGGCTTTTTTGTGTGGATTTGATGGAGGTAACTTGTCGGAGTCGAATAAATCTGTTCTAATTCGAAGAGTTAGGTATGATAAAGGTATGAGGGATTCATCACAACTCCCGTTAACTGTTTTGTAAAGGAGAATGGCATATGTCAGAATCAATGTTCCGTATCCTCGTAACTGATGACGAAGAACAAATGCGAGATTTACTTGTATCAAATTTAGAAAAAGAAGGGTATGAGACGGTCACCGCCTCAAACGGTCTTGAAGCGATCGCTCGGCTAAAGGAGGAAACATTCCACCTCGTCTTGCTCGATGTCATGATGCCCGAACTTGATGGATTGACGGCCTGCATGCGAATTCGCGAGTTTTCAAATGTACCGATTATTTTGTTGACGGCACGTTCAGAAGAGCTCGATCGAATCCACGGTCTAAAAATTGGAGCAGATGACTATATTACAAAGCCGTTTAGTCCACGCGAATTACTTGCTCGAATCGAAGCGACATTGCGACGTACACACAGCTTCTCAAAAGAACAAGAAGCGACATTTGACGTCGGCGTTCTTTCGATTGATATCCAGGGTCGCTCCGTCAGCGTGAAAGGAAAAACGGTAAACTTGACTCGTAAAGAGTTTGACTTGCTCTACTTGTTCATCACAAATGATGAAAAGGTATTTTCTCGTGAGCAGTTACTCGATCAAATTTGGGGAACGGAGTACCACGGGAATCTCCGAACGGTCGACACGCATATTAAGACGTTACGCCTGAAACTTGGCGAAGCAGGTGGTTATATTCAAACGGTATGGGGGATTGGCTATAAATTCGAGGCGAACGGATGAAACGATACACGATCCGGAAGCGGATTTGGATAACCATTTGGACAGCCAGTCTCTTCTCAGCGTTCGTGTTTCTGATTATGACGTTTTATCTGTACGATAAATTCTATATCCAGACGCAAGAAGAACTGCTCAAAAATCGCGGAGAGAAACTTGTCACCATCTATAAGGCAGACGGATTCTCGGATGCATTTGCAGACAGTATGACGTATACGAACGAATTGACGGAAACCAAGGTGTTCCTTTCGTCGGTTCGAGAAGATTCACTCGGGTCAGGAAAAACATTTTTAAGACAACAAGACCTCGAACGGCTACAGGACGGTTATGCGATCTCAGTGACCCGAAAGCACCCGACCGAGGATGTCGACATTTTAATGACCGCCTTCCCGCTCATACGCGACGGGGAGCTCGACAATGCCTTGATCCTCTATATGGAACTCAGTAAAATTAGTGAACCGTTTCAACCGATCCGGCTCATGATCACGTTTTTACTCGTCCTCATGATTGTGAACCTGCTCATTTTCGGTAAACAGATCATCGACACGATTATCCAACCACTCATCCAGATGAAGCGCGCCTCACAAGTCTATGCGCAAGGTGACTTCTCCCACCGCATTCCGATTGTCTACGATGATGAGATTGGCGAATTGGCGGACACGCTCAATTCGATGGCGGAGTCGCTCGGACTTGTCGAGGAACAACGCAAAGAGTTTCTGGCAAACGTCAGTCATGAACTTCGCACGCCACTCTCCTACATCCGCGGTTATACCGAGATGCTTCAATATGAATCATTGGATGAAAAAACGAGGGCACAGTATTACGACATCATCGAGAACGAGACGAACCGGCTTCAGCGCCTTGTCACGGACTTGCTCGATCTCGCCCAGCTAGAGCGCGATTCGTACCCGATGACAAAAGAACCGGTCGTCTACTCCCAAGTGCTAGAAGACGTCCTTTATCGGCTCGAACCGATCGCCCGGGCGAAAGGTGTGACGATCGAATCGGATTTAGACTTCGACTTGATCATCCTCGGTGACCATGACCGACTCGAACAAGTCATCGGCAATCTTCTCGACAACGCGCTCCGATATACGGATGCAGGCAAAACGATTTACGTGAAGACGTTTGCCGAAACCGAATATGCGATCACGGAAATACGTGACGAAGGTCGAGGCATCCCGAAAGAAGATTTAGACAAATTAACGGAACGCTTCTATCGTGTCAATAAATCACGGACACGAAAAGACGGCGGAACCGGTCTAGGTTTGGCCATTGCGAAGCACATTATCGAGCGGCATGAAGGGTCCCTTCATTTCAGCTCTGAAGTCGGGCAAGGAACGACTGTCACTGTCGGTTTGCCGCTTCTACCTGACGATGAATTTAATATGTAAAATAGGCAGCCGCGATGGCTGCCTTTTCATATGTCTTTCCCTTTATATTGTTCGACAGACTCTTGTTCAAGTCGTTCGCGTTCGGCATGCGTCTGTGGAAAACCGTTCGCCTGCCACTCGGCACGGTGACTTGAATCGAGTTGCGTGAGCCCTTGCTCCGCCTCATCCTGATCCGCATCGACACTTTCCCGCTCATCCATCTTCTGCCACGTATCTTCTTCCTCACGTTGCGAAAGCAGCGCCGCCACTTTTGGTGCAACGAGCGCCGCACCGGCAACACCCAAGACAATCCCCATCAACACTTTCCGATCCATCCTAACCCCTCCTTCACTATGCACTCTTCATTCCACCAATTGATCATCTCAAAACAAAATGCGTAAACGTTTACAACGAATGGAATAGTGGAATCTCTAGATGAAGGAGGCGATTGGATGGAAAAGAAACGACCCACCTCGAAACGTCCGTTTGATAATCCGGACGCGGTAGACACGGACAAAGAAAGCATCTTTGACGAGGACGGCATGCAAACCGTCGACCCGATTCCTGTCGAGGAATTGAACGAACGAGTGAAGGATGAAAAGAATAAACGTCACTCGAAAGATGAGTCAGTGAGTGAAAAGAAATATACAGACAACTAAACAAGCTGCGGACAAATCGTCCGCAGCTTGTTATGTTAAGTCTTTCGGAGAAAATCCGTAAGGTAACATCTCTTCTTTTGTCATCACTTTCGTATCACCATTCAAGTTTGCGAGAATCAACGTGAAATCTTCGCCCGCAAATTCGGCAATCACTTGACGGCACGCACCACATGGCGAAATCGGGCCTTCTGTGTCACCGACGACAACGACCGTTTCGATCGAATCGCTGCCTTCTGAGACAGCTTTAAAAATAGCAGTCCGTTCTGCACACATCGATAGACCATACGAGGCATTTTCTACGTTACATCCCAAAACTTCGTTTCCGGCTGCATCGATGACAACAGCTCCCACTTTAAACTTTGAATATGGTGTATAAGCACGATTTCTCGCTTCAATCGCTTTATGCACGAGTTCTTGTACGCGTTCTTGTGAAATCATTGGATGTTCCTCCACTTCGATATTTAGAAAGAAGTCTGACATCTGAACTATATCGTGAAAACGCTTACGTGACAAGTCTTTTCACGGACTCGTCAATATTTTTTCTTTTTCTTTTTCTCGAATACAACAACGGATTCGACGTGTGAAGTTTGTGGGAACATGTCATAAGGTTGAACGTAATTCACCTTGTATCCCGCCTTCATCAACTGGTCGGCGTCACGCGCGAGCGTCTGTGGGTTACATGACACGTAAACGATCCGCTTCGTTTTCGACGAAATAATCGAATTGATTAGCTGATGATCCATCCCTGTTCGTGGCGGGTCGACGACGACGACGTCTGGAATCCATCCATCTTTCACCCAACGTGGAATCCAGTGCTCGGCACGTCCTTCTACATACATGACATGATTGTAGCCATTTTCACGCATATGGTCATTCGCATCTTCGACCGCTTCCGGCACGACTTCCATCCCGCGAATCTCTTTCGCGTATGGAGCTAACCAAAGACCAATCGATCCTACTCCCGCATACGCATCGATGACTCGTTCTTCACCCGTCAATCCTGCTGCCTCGACCACTTCACGGTACATCTTCTCCGTTTGGGCCGGATTTAACTGGAAGAATGCACGTGGTGACAGATGATAATGGACATCATCTAGCTGTTCATCCATCTTCTCTTGACCTGCGATATGGACCGTACGATAACCAAAGATCACACCTGAACGATTCGCGTTGATGTTGATATGGAACGACACGACGTTCGGCAATTCCATGATTCGGTCACTCAACTCATCCAAGTCCGGAACATCTTCGTGTCCGACGACCAGAACGACTTGAACATCATTCGTGTTATAACCTGAACGGACAACGATGGTGCGTGCATACCCGGTATCACGGCGTGCGTCGTAGACGGGAATATCGAGTTCGTTTAAAATACGGACGATCGCATTGTTGATATTCGTCGTGTCACGTTGTTGAACCATACAGTGCTCGATTGGTACGAGATGGTTCGAATTCGGCTTGTAAAGACCGGATACGATTTCCCCGCGACGCGTGCCGAGCGGGAATTGTGACTTGTTCCGGTAATACCATGGATCTTCCATTCCGATTGTTGGACGGATATCCGATTTGTCCACGTTTAGTTTCGTCTTTTGACGGAAGGCGTTTCGAACGATTTCTTCCTTATACTCCATCTGCAGACGTGAACTCATATGTTGGATTTGGCAGCCCCCGCACTCATCGTAAATCGGACAAGGTGCTTTGACGCGGTCTTTCGAGTCGTTATCTCGTTTGACGACACGCGCTTCCGCATAGTTTTTTTCCACACGCGTGATTTCGACTTTGGCTCGTTCTCCCGGCAATAAGTTCGGAATGAAGATGACCATGCGATTAAGTGTCGCGATGCCTTCTCCATTAATGCCAAGTCGTTCGACCGTGACATCTTTAAAATCTCCTGTGATTAATTTCAATCTGATTCATCCTTTCGAGACGATTGTTCTAGGTCTTTGGCGTAACGCACAACTTTGGCGCGCAACGAATCAATGTCGGCTAACAGGCGATGTAAATCTTCAGGTGTCGTATGCTCATCTAGCGTATTGACCGATAGACAGAGCAATTCCGTTCTCGATTTTAGGACGTTCATCTTTCCGGCGGTATCTGTACGTGATTTACCCATCTTGTAATCGCTCCTTTGGTTCGTGACAAAGAGTTGCTATTATAGCATACTATTTCGTGTAACTTGATGAAAAGGTGGAATCCACATGCAAAACATCTCCCCAACTTTCGACCCTTGGGAAGCCTATCTCGACCAAGTCGAACACGGTCGACTCGTCTTATCCAATGTCGAAGTCACCACAACAAAGTTGTGTAATATGCGCTGCGAACATTGTGCGGTCGGGTATATGCTCGACCAAACAGAAGAACCAGAAGTTCCGCTCGATCTGTTGATTCAACGACTGGATGAAATCGAGCATTTGCGTGCCTTCTCGATTACAGGCGGTGAACCGATGCTGTCTATGAAATCTGTTCGCAACTATGTCGTCCCGCTGTTACGCTATGCGAAAGAACGTGGGGCCCGTACGCAAATCAACTCGAATTTGACGTTACCGTTATCTCGCTATCATCTTATTACCCCTTACTTGGACGTTTTGCACATTTCGCATAACTGGGGCACCGATGCCGATTTCCTTGAAGGCGGATTCGCGATGATGGACCGGAAACCGAGTGAAGAGGCTCGGTTGAAAATGCTCCAGACGATGAAAGACAACGCCCGCGCCCTTACAGCTGAAGGGATCATCGTGTCAGCAGAGACGATGATTAACAAGCGGACGATTCCGCATTTGAAAGAAATCCATGAAGAAATTGTCTCACTCGGTTGTCAAAGACATGAGGTGCACCCTATGTACCCCGCAGACTTTGCTAGCGCCCTCGAATCAGCTTCCCTTGCTGATACGCGACAGGCCATCCATGACTTGCTCGACGTCCGTGACGAGAATGTTTGGATGCTCTTTGGTACGTTACCATTCTATGCATGTTCTGACCTACCTGAAGATCGCGCCCTGTTGAAGCGACTTCATGAAACAAAAAACGTGACCGTTCGAAACGACCCGGATGGCCGCTCCCGTCTCAACACGAATATCTTTGACGGGCAAATCATCGTGACCGATTTTGGTGATGAACTCGGTACACTCGGTACCGTCTATGACACGTCATTCCAGGAGGCATATGATACGTGGACGAACAGTCAACTGAATGCCACGCTTTCATGCCACTGTCCCGCCGTGAAATGTCTTGGTCCGAACGCGCTCGTCAAGCAAGCCTATTATCCGACAGTGGATTTCCAATCTCGTAAGGCTACCTCGTTTTAATTATTTCGTTTCGGGAAATGTTCTATATATTAACTGAATCGAGGTGTGTATAGATGACAGCGATTTATGTATTCATGATCACAATCATGGCCATTATTATTTTTGGTGGTGTGCTTAGCATCTTATTGACAGCCGCATTCGTTTCAGACAAAGTAGAGCATGATGAAATGTTCAGTCAAGGCAGTTGGGATGATGAGTTGCTACATTTGAACCACTCTCCACAACCGATTGACGACACGAAAAGCTGAGAACCTTCTCGGCTTTTTACTTTGACTTCATGAGGTGAACCTATGCTCCGTTTTCGTTTTATGATTTTACTATTGATTGTCTTTATTTCCGGTTTGATTCAAGGTGCGCTCATCCCACTCTTATCCACGTTGATTGAACGGGATGGGGCCCCGGCCTGGGTGAACGGACTGAACGCGACGATGCTCTACATCGGCGTGATCGTATCCGCGCCTCTCTTGGAGCGCTTCGTCCGAAAATACGGATTCCGTCCGACCATCGTCCTCGGTATCGTCTTGACGGCTATTGCAACCTTCGCCTTACCAATTTGGCCGTCCTTACTCGTTTGGGCGATGATGCGGTTCTTCATCGGGTTTGGCGATTCTGCCTTACATTACGGCTCGCAAGTATGGGTCACGTCCGCTAGTGAGAAGCGCAGCCTCGGTCGAGCGATGGCGTATTATGGCATGTCGTTCAGTCTCGGTTTCGCCATCGGTCCATTGATTGCCCCGCTCGTCGACTTATGGTTCTGGCTACCCTTCTTAGTCATCGTCTTCTTCTGTCTCGCCTCGTTGATGCTCGTCTTTAAAGTTGAGAATGAGTTCCCTGAAGTCGAGAAAGTGAAGACGGATTCGAAAGGGCGGATTCGACTGATTCTTATCGGTGCTGGATATACGCTTCTCCCCGCCTTTACATATGGTTTTCTTGAAGCGAGTTTAAATGCCAATTTTCCTATTTTCACGTCTCGGAATGGGATGAGTTTGACAGAAACGAGTACACTCATCACGACGTTCATCGTCATGTCGATTGTCGTTCAGCTTCCGCTTGGTCGTCTCGCAGACTTATACGGTAAGAAACGGATCTTACAAATCGTGCTGACGTTCGGGACACTTGTGTTTGCCTTAGCCAATCTTGTAGTCGACCACTACGTCGGCCTACTCATTTTATTTGCGCTTGCCGGTGCCGGGCTAGGATCGACCTATTCACTTGGATTGGCCCACATGACAGAAGTGCTCCCCCGTTCGTTACTGCCAACGGGAAATATGCTGTACAGCATCTCGTTTAGCATCGGCTCAATCTCAGGTCCGATGATTGGCGCCTTTTGGTTGTCTTTACCGAAAGAAGTCTATTTCTTTATGTACGCCGTCATTCTCGGGATTCTGGCGCTTCGACTTTTCACGTCGACCGCCAAGCCGATCGACATATAAACAGAGGCAGATGGTTCCCATGAACCATCTGCCTCTGTTTATTCTACAACGCGTTCCATTTCTTCGTCGTTTAACTGTAAAGCTTGAATGAACACTTCGTCTAGCGCGAATGGCTCCGTGTCTAGTGAAGCGAGGACATCAGATTTTAGCGTCACCTCTACGACACGGTCATCGAACTGCCATCGCGTCTGAATATCGTCACCTTGTCTCGTGGCGCGGGTCGCCACTGGACCGTGACGTTCTTTTAAACTTTGACTCACGCACTTCATCACGTACTTCACGTACTCATCTTTCGGTTGACGCGAGATGAGAATGTTTCGGACGATTCGATTTCTAGTCATTGTTTTTCCTCCTCTCTTTAAATGATTGTGCACGCAAGTCTTTTCAAACGAAGACCGATTTTCGAACTTTAAAATTCAGAATTTTTAATATATTTTGGCATGGGATTTCATTTCCGTCAACACTGTCTCTTTTCAAATGTGATCGATTTGTTTTTTCGTACGGCGACCTTGGAAATACGTCGATAAATAAATCCCGACGATGACGAACCCAAGCCCGACAACCGCATTCCACGGAATCGTTTCACCGAGTAAAATCCCTGACAACATGACCCCAAATAAGGGAACTAAGAAGATATAGAGTGAGATTCGACTGACCGGATTGTATTTCATCAATGTGTTCCACAATGTAAATCCAATCGCTGATAACATCGCCAAGTAAAACAGAAATGCAATTGTCTGTCCGGTATATGGCATATCGATGCCATTTGGATCTAATAGATAGCCGATGACGAGTAGCCCGACAGAACCAATCACCATTGCCCAAGCTGTCATCGGGGCAACATCATATGTTCTTGAGTAATCCTTCGCAATTAAGTTCCCGAATGCCCCGGATACCATCGCCAAGATGAGTAAAATTTCACCTAAGCCGAATCCGACTTCCGACCCGATCGCCGGCCAGTTCGCGATCACGATCCCAGAAAACCCAAACGTCAGAGCAAACCCTTTCAAACGATTCAACTTATCGTCTTCATACCGGAAATGAGCGAGAGCCATTTGAAAGAATGATGTGGAACCGGCAATGATTGACCCTTGGACGCCGGTCGAAATAGAAAGTCCTATATAGAAGAACAAATATTGTAGGAACGTCAAAAATGAACCGAGATGCGCGTACGCTTTAAACTTTTCACGCGTCAATCGGACCGACCGTTTTAACACGGTCTGACTAATTAAAAGTAGCAATAGTCCGGCAAGTAAAAAGCGCTCTCCTGCGAATAACAACTGTTGTCCATATTCGTTCGACTGAATATCCAGTTTTTCATAGCTTAGTTTAATGAATGGGAAGGCACTCCCCCATAACAATGTATTAAAAATCGCTAAAAACGCCACTGTCCAAGGGCGTTGAAATATATTCTGCATGACACAAAAACTCCTTAATCTTTATATTTGTGAGTACCCGATGAGCATGTTAAAATAAATCTAGATAATAATTATTATAAATTAAAAAATCACATCAAACGTCGCAATCAAGCTTATTTTAAGCCGATTGAAGATGATAATCATCATCACTCATTATCATTTAATCGAGATTCATTATCAATTAGAAAGAAGGGATTTCATGAACGTCCAATCGGTCACACACGAAAAAAGCCACGTTTTCAAACGGGCTAGCTGGTACGAACATATCGAATTGATCATGGCGCTCATCAGCGGTGTATTGATTGTACTCGCTTATATCGCCGAAACACAAGGCGGAGCTTCTTGGATTTACGTCACGCTTTACTTATCTGCCTTTTTCATCGGCGGCTACGCCAAAGCGAAGGAAGGAATCACGGACACCATCGAAACGAAATCGCTTAATGTAGAACTTCTCATGATTATCGCTGCCATCGGTGCCGCATCCATCGGTTACTGGATGGAGGGTGCAATTCTCATCTTCATTTTCGCCCTATCCGGTGCCCTTGAAACGTATACGATGAATAAGAATGAACGAGCTCTCGAATCGCTAATGGAATTACAACCTGAACAAGCGACTCGTCTGACTGCTTCTGATGAACTTGAAGTGGTTCATATCAATGACCTAAAAGTCGGTGATCGAATCTATGTTCGTCCGGGCGAACGCATCCCTGTCGATGGACGAATCATAAAGGGAAGCGCTTCTATCGAAGAAGCAGCCATTACGGGAGAGTCCGTTCCTGTCGACCGCCAAGTCGGTGAGGACGTGTTCGGTTCAAGCGTCAACTTAAACGGTGTTTTGACAATTGAAGTGACAAAACTGGCAACCGAGACCCTGTTCCAAAAAATCATTCAAATGGTTCAACAAGCACAGGAAGAAAAGTCGCCATCTGCCCAGTTCATCGATCGCTATGAAGGACGGTATGTTCAAATCGTTCTCTTCTCTGTCGCAGCCATCATCTTGTTCGGACCATTTTTCACATCATGGTCTCTCGAAACGAGCATTTACCGGGGGATGATTCTTCTCGTCGTCGCTTCCCCTTGTGCTCTCGTCGCTGCCATCACGCCAGCTGCCCTGGCCGCCATCGCCTCTTCAGCAAAACACGGCATTCTCTTTAAAGGTGGCGCTCATATCGAGAATATGGGACGTCTAAAAGCCATTGCGTTTGACAAGACCGGCACACTTACAATCGGGAAACCAATTGTACAAGAAGCGATTATTTCATCTGATTTGCATGAAAACGACGTCAACCGAATCGTCAGTTTGATTGAAGAACACTCGATGCATCCGCTTGCTGAAGCTCTCGTATCGTATACCGGAAAACATACCGGGGAAATGACACACTTTAAAGACATCACAGGTTCTGGGATTGAAGCGACGATTGACGGTGTCACGTATCGCGTTGGGAAACAAAAATTTGCGGACCGAAGCGGAGATTTCTATAAAGAGGACGTTGAGCGTTTAAAAGAAGCGGGTCATACGCTCGTCTTCATCAGTGATGAAACACGTACAATCGGCGCTTACGCCTTGCGTGACACACTACGTCCCGAGGCAACGGTAGCGATTCAGCGATTGAATGACCTCGGCATTGCAACCATCATGATTACCGGAGACAATGAAGCGACCGCTCGCGCCATCGCGAACGAAGCCGGATTGACACGCTATATCGCTGAATGTTTGCCAGAAGAGAAGGTTTCGCAAATTAAGACGTTACGTGAAGAGTATGGGGCAATCGGGATGATTGGCGACGGAATCAATGATGCACCTGCGCTCGCAACCGCTGATGTCGGGATTGCTATGGGCGAAGGAACAGACGCCGCTCTCGAAACGGCAGATGTCGTCTTGATGAAAAACGATCTCGTTCGATTGAGTGACGCGATTCGTCAATCGCGGAAGTTGAATCGAATCGTCCTGCAAAACGTTGTCTTCGCCCTAGCTGTCATCCTTGTATTGATTGCGACGAACATTTTTGAACTACTCATCATGCCGTTTGCCGTTGTCGGTCACGAAGGTTCTACCATCCTTGTCATTTTAAACGGTCTCCGTCTCCTCACATCATCCTGGGAGTAATTCGACAAAATAGAATCGATGATTGAAACAATTTGTCGATTTCGTTATACTTGAAACAATGTGTCTACAGACTGAAACAGACGAAAGACTGACTAAAGGTGGTACAAGATATGAATACGATTGCAGTCATCGGCAAGGTGTTTGTCGATATTAAAGGAACGTCCTTCGCACCGCTCCATAAAGATGCGAAGAATGTAGGCGACATCACGTTTTCCAATGGTGGAACAGGTCGAAACGTTGCTCAGAACTTAGGCGTGCTCGGCAACGACGTCCGCTTCGTCTCAACCGTCACGAATGACCAAATCGGTGTCGGTGTCCTCGAAGAGTTGCGTTGTTTAAATGTAAACGTCGACGGCGTCGACATGCTCGAGGATAATGGTATGGGGATGTGGCTCGCTGTCATGGACAACAACGGCGACCTTCAAACGTCTATTTCGAAGCAACCGGACGAAGCACGAATGGAAGAAGCGATTTTACGTCAAATCGATACGGTCTTTGAAGAGAGCGATGCCGTTGCGATCGACTTAGACTTATCGGTCAACGTCTTGAACGAGACGATTGAGTTATGTCGTGAAATGGATTTACCGCTCTATGGTGTCTGTGGTCACCTATCTGTCATCGAACGAAACCGTCATTTACTTCAAGGTTTTACCGGATTTATCTGCAGTCGTGAAGAAGCGGAAATCTTATCCGACATGTCGATTGTCACCGTTGACGATGCGTTACGTGTCGCAGAAGTACTCGCCATGAAAGGCGCCCCCCTCACGATTGTCACGATGAGCGAGCTCGGCGCCGTATATGTCGACCTTCGAACGAACGAACAAGGTCATGTTCCGACAACGAAAGTGAAAGTCGCTGATTCAACTGGAGCTGGCGATTCTTTCTTCTCCGCTGTCATCTCTGAACTGATGAAAAAGCATTCAATCGAAGAGGCACTTCGCCTCGGCATGCGCGTCGCAGGAAAGGTCATCGCCTCACACGAAAATGGATTGACGCAAGATATGTATGAATCTTTAGAACAACCTACGCAAAAATGAGTTGAACGCATCGGCGAATCGTCGATGCGTTTTGTGCAAATTTACAGAAACGAAAGGAACGATTTCAGTGGTTCGAACGAAATTAAGAAGTGCAGTCATTTTAACGAATGATCAGGATGAAGTTGCTTTAATCCGGCGTGAAAAAGAAAATGTTTTATACTACGTCTTTCCGGGTGGTGGCGTGGAGTATGGACATACGACAGAAGAAACGGCGATTCGCGAAGCATTCGAAGAGCTTGGTGTTCACGTGGAACTAGAAGGTGTCGCTGCCCATGTTGCATTTAATAATGAGTTAAATCCTTACTATTGGGCGAAGATAACCGGTGGCGAATTCGGAACAGGTACGGGCGAAGAATTCCAAGAAGAGCAAACGAACGGTTCCTACACCCCGATGTGGATTAAACGGTCGGCTCTTCCCCATCTCCCGGTTCGCCCACCGTCACTCGCTGAAAAACTCGCCTCATCCGAGACACGATTTTACGATTTGACGTTGTCTGAAGATTAATCAGGTGTATCTTCACCCGAATTCGGGAAACGTTTTTTAACGACCGAGTCAGGAGGGTTTTATGATGGCAATGACGGAAGTAAAAGAAAAGAAGAATTGGCTCTCTTTCGCGAAGGAGTTATTCCGACGCTTTAAAGAGCATGATGTACAAGACTACGGGGCTACTCTCGCATTCTTTTGGTTTTTATCGATTTTCCCGGGAATCATTTTTATTTTGGCACTCTTATCTTTTTTTGAAATCTCACAAGAGTCCTTTCAAAATCAATTAAACGATTTAGCACCCGGGTCCGCCGCTTCCGAATTTTTAACCGGTATTTTCGAAGCGATTGGCGAACCACGTGGCGGTCTTTTGTCACTCGGTGCGATTTTGGCCATTTGGTCCGCCTCAAAAGGGGTTGACCGCCTGATCACGACTTCACTTCACGCCTACGGCGAAGACAATGAACGCAATTTTTTCGTGAAGAAGGGACTTGCCCTCGGATTGACGATTTTATTAGGGGTCGGGATGCTGTTACTCATTCTCTCAAACGTATTCGGGTCTCAAATTATCTCGTTCGTCACTGAATACTTACCCGTCAACATTACCGGGGCCGAAGAAATGATGATTAACGTATTCCGATATGTTCTGACAACCGTCGTCTTGATTTTGACACTTTCGATTTTTTATAAAGTATCTCCACAACAACACGTCTTTTGGAAAAGTACCATTCCTGGCGCTATTTTTGGCGTCATCGGATGGCAACTCGTCTCCCTCGGATTTAGTTTGTACGTCTCAAACTTCGGGAGCTATGATTCGACGTATGGGTCCCTTGGTGGAATTATCGTCACGTTGCTCTGGTTGCAACTCACCGGGA
Source organism: Exiguobacterium sp. s22 (assembly GCF_018617455.1). Lineage (GTDB taxonomy): Bacteria > Bacillota > Bacilli > Exiguobacteriales > Exiguobacteriaceae > Exiguobacterium. The sequence goes on along the minus strand of NZ_JACSKD010000005.1, from coordinate 178,240 downwards.
TGATTATTCTCATCGGTTCTGAGATCAATGCAACGTGGATGCGTTTCTTCAAAACACCGAGTGAGCAAGAATACGAACGTGACTTTAAAAAGAACAAAAAGAAAGCGAAAGAACAAAAAGCAGAAGACAATTACGATGACATCCCGACGAATACGTATGGGTAATAAAAAAGGCGCGTTCGGCTGAACGCGCCCTTTTCTTATGCTTCTACCGGATCGAGACGACCCGTCGCTGGATCAATCACAAATCCATGAACGTTCGTCCCTGGTGGAAGCAACGGATGATTGTTGATCAAGTTGATGGAATGAACGACATTCTCTTCGACTGAATCAAACCCATGTAACCATTGTTCTAAATCCATTCCTGACGATTTCAACGTCTTCAATGTTTGTGAATCGATTCCTCGACGCTCCATCTCTTCAATGACTACAGATGGTTCGATTGCCGCCATCCCACAGTCATAATGTCCGACGACGACGACTTCCTCTGCACCTAATGCATAGAGCGCTACTAAAATCGAGCGCATCGCCGAACCGAATGGATGGGACAAGACAGCACCCGCATTTTTGATAATTTTAGCGTCTCCGTTCTTGAGTCCGAGCGCTTGAGGCAACAGTTCCGTCAAACGTGTATCCATACACGTTAAAATAACAATTTTTTTATCCGGAAATTTATCAGATACGAACGGCTCGTACTGTTTTTCCTCTACGAAACGTTTATTGAATTCAAGCATTTCTTTTACGACTGACACGTTAACGCCTCCCCTTTTTACAGTACAAATCTTGATACGATCAACCCAATGACCATCCACGCCCCGAACAACGTGTTCACTTTCGCCGTCATCGCCATAGCAGGCATCAATGCCGCCGGTTCAGCCTTTTTCCAAAACTGTTGAATGGCTCTTACCATGACCGGAACCGTGAAGAGTGACAATAGAACCCAAGGTGTGACTCCATAATACACGACGGCGACGATGATTCCGACTAGTGCAGCGATAAAGAATAAGGCAAGTACATATACCGCACGCCGATGCCCGACGAGACAAGCAATCGTTTTTCGACCATTCTCTTTATCGTTATCTAAATCACGAATGTTATTCGCAAGTAAGATCGCACCAATCAACAATGCCATCGGGAACGACACGAGTAACAACTCTGTTGTCACCGTTTTTATTTGAATATAGCCGGAAATCCCGATGATGACATAACCCATGAACAGTCCGGCGACCAGTTCCCCGAACGGTGTATAGGCAATCGGAAGCGGACCACCCGTGTACAAGTATCCGACAAGCATCGACAACGCTCCGACCCATAATAGATGCCAACTCGTAGAAGCTGCGATATAGAGTCCGAGTAATGCCGAGATGGCATACATGCTGAGGGCAATCGTCAACACTTGTTGAGGTGTGAATCCATCCCGAACGATAGAGCCACCGATTCCGATAGAACCTTCATGATCAAGTCCGCGCTTATAATCATAATACTCGTTAAATAAGTTCGTCGCGATTTGAATGAGGACAGACGCCACTAACATGGCGAGAAAGAGTCCCCACTTCAGTTCCGTTTGATCGAGGACGATGAATGTCCCGAGCAATACCGGAATAAAGCTAGCTGTCAGGGTATGCGGGCGAATCATTCGCCAATATGCACCCTTTGATTTCTGTTTCATTTCTTTCCCTCCCTACGTTAGTTTACGTCTCGATGAAAAAATCTGTCAACGTCAGTCCGTCATCTCGTATTCCTTACAATTTCTCGAGCATTTCATAGACAGGTGAGTCGGGAACTCGTGATACACTAAAGAGTGAGAATTCTATCGGATTGAGGAGGCTTTTCTTTTATGCCAGATACTCAAACACATATAAAACAACGAATCGAACAAGCCCATAAACGGGCGCGTGCTTGGCAGCGACCTGTCCTAGCAGCCTACACATGGGAGGTTTCGGCGTTCGATGCTTTCCAAATCATCCAGAACACCGATACGTCTCACTATTACTTCATGACACCGAACCGCACACTTGAGATGCTTGGTTGCGGGGATGCGCTCGTCTTGAGCGCTTCTGGACCTGAGCGTTTTCAGCGACTTCAGTACGATTGGAGTTTACATCGACGAGACGTCGATGCCAAAATCTATGCGTTTGCCGGATTTTCATTCGACACGTTTATGCGCCCACAAAAGAGCATGTGGGATGCCTTTGGGGAGGCCTCCCTCGTCGTCCCAAAATTTCTATATCGTCGTTACAAAGATCGTCATACGATGACCGTCGCCACCCTCGTTTCTTCAAAACAATCGGTCGAACAGTATTTAATCCAATTGGCCGATCAATTGGCTCAATTTAATCTGCTTCGCCCATCTGAAGAATCCACACCATCTTATTCGAAAGTAAAGGATGGAATCGATCATTATAAATCGAGTTTTCAACAAGCGAAACAATTGATTGAAGAAGAGCGAGTGGAAAAGCTAGTCATTGCCCGAGAAGAAATTTATCAACGCTCTGAAGGTGCCTTTCCGTTTGCTAAAAGTTTAAAACACTTAGCAGACCACCAGGAGTCGAGCTACATCTACTTATATCAACCGAAGCGGGACATCGGTTTCTTCGGAGCAACGCCTGAGCGATTGATTCAAAAAGAAGGTTTGCACCTCCACACCGCAGCAATCGCCGGCACAATCAAACGTCCAAAAACCGAAATTGAAGCCGACCTCGCGAAAGAGTACCTATTGAATGATGCCAAAAACCGAGAAGAGCATCAGATTGTCGTGAAAGATATTAAACAAGCATTGACACCGTACACGGCTCCGATTCAAACGAGCGATACCCCACAAATCCTTGCGAATCGCTCTGTGTTCCATCTGCATACACCAATTGAGGCGATACTTGAAACGAACGCCTCGCTGTTGTCATTGGCGGAAGCCTTACATCCGACGCCTGCACTCGGCGGGTCACCGAAGCGGACATCGGTCCGATTGCTTCGTGAAGTCGAGCGCTTCGACCGCGGATGGTACGGGTCTCCCTTTGGTTGGATTGACAATGAAGGGGATGGAGAATTTATCGTCGCCATCCGCTCCGCGCTCGTTCAACATCAGTTCGTTGCGCTTTATGCAGGAGGCGGCATCGTCAAAGACTCTGTCCTAGAACAAGAGCTCGAAGAAACAGAAATGAAAATGAGTCCAATCAAACAAGCACTGCAGTTTGATTCGCACGACCAAGGAGGCAGCCCACATGAATAAGATGTTGACCGAATGGGTGGCGTCTATGGTGAATCGACTAGTTGAATCCGGTGTGAAGGATGTCGTCATCAGCCCGGGTTCTCGTTCGACCCCGCTCGCTGTGGCAGCTTATCTACACCCTCATCTTCGTCATCACATCATCGTCGACGAACGTTCTGCCGCATTTTTCGCGCTCGGTCTGACACGTTCAACGGACACTGTCCGTCCTGTCGCACTCATTTGCACGAGCGGTACAGCCGCGACGAATTATTACTCGGCCGTGACGGAAGCGTATATTTCTCAGCTGCCGCTCATCGTTCTCACGACCGACCGACCGCATGAACTCCGAAATGTCGGGGCACCTCAGACAATCAATCAAGTTAGGTTATACGGCGAACAGGTAAAAATGAGCCTCGACCTCCCCGTGCCGGAAGAAGTGACGCTCTCATTCATGCAACAGACGGTCACCCGGTTCACAAGTGTTGCCATGCAGGCTCCGATGGGACCGGTTCATTTAAATGTCCCGTTCCGAGAACCATTGCTTCCAGACCTTGAATACTTAAAGCAAATTCTAAAAGGTGAACCAATTACACGAGAAAGACAGCGCGTTCGTCCGACACGTGCCGACCGTGATCTCTTTTCAGAACGGACACACCAAAAACAACTCGCTTTCGTCGTCGGGCCCTCTACACCATCAACATGGCAAGAAGGAATACACGCATTCGCGACAGAACATAACATTCCGATTTTCGCCGATCCACTTAGCGATATGCGGCGTTTTGATGATGTCTTGACGAACTATGACACGTGGCTCGCAAGTGAGCATCGTGCCGACTGGTTACCCGATGTATTCATCCGCTTCGGTGCCGCACCCGTTTCCAAGCGGTTCAATCAATGGATGTCTTCGGCTGACCAACTTGTGGTCGAAGAACCCGGTTCTTACCGTGATCCGAGTAGCCAAGCGACCATCTGTTATGGAGACGCGCTCGACTTTTTACCACTTATTGAATCAATTAATGCGCCACATTATATCGAACGACTACGTCTCTTCGAAGGTATTGCCGAGTCAGCAAAAGCTTCCCTTCAAGGAGAAGCGGAATTGACGAAACGATTACTTGATACGTCAATCGAACGACTTTTTGTCAGTAACAGTATGCCAATTCGCGATGTCGATACGACATTATCAGCCGGAAAACCAGTTCATGTCCTCGCCAATCGAGGCGCAAATGGGATTGACGGTGTGATATCGAGCGCGCTCGGCAGTTGTTATGACACGACCCAAGCCGCTCTACTTATTGGTGATTTGGCATTCTATCATGATAGCAATGCACTCCAACTATTGAAGCATCACCCAGGAAAATTTTCTGTCGTCATTTCGAATAACAATGGCGGAGGAATCTTCTCCTTTTTACCGCAGGCTTCAGTTGATGCTCAGCTATTCGAAGATTTGTTCGGGACACCACTCGATTTAAATATTCGTGGGTTTGCGGAGACGTACGGTTTGACCTATCGTTTGATTGAACGGCCCGATGACATTCAAACAGCAGTAGAAGATGGCATTCACTTGATTGAATTCCCATCAAATCGCGAGCAGAATGTCATCACACATCGAGAATGGACACAATCCGTTTGCGCTCGCCTCATCACGGAAAATGAAGCATGAATATCGACTTGAGAGGCGTCCGCTACGAGGTAACTGTTCAGGGAGAAGGCAAACCAGTGCTGTTCCTACACGGGTTCACGGGAACTAGTCACTGGATTGATTCGTTGCCTGCGATGCCGATCCGCTCCGTATCCCCTTCACTCCTTCAACATGGGTCAACGGAACATCCTACTGTCTGCCGTTCGACAATGAGTCAACAAGTGAAGGACCTTTCACGCCTACTCGATTTAGACGACCGTCCATGGACGGTCGTCGGGTATTCACTCGGTGGTCGGATCGCATTAACGCTCGCCGCATGCGACAAGCGCGTCGAACATGTCATCGGAATCAGTACGACACCCGGCCTCCGTTCTTCAAAAGAACGGTCAGCTCGCCGACGTCAAGACGAAGAACTCGCTCGCTTCATCGAAACCGAAGGACTCGTTGCTTTCGTCAAACGATGGGAGAACCTTCCGCTTTGGCGACAAACAGAAGAAATGAAGCATGCACTTCGAAAGACCCGTCTCGCACAAGACCCAACTGCTCTTGCGAACAGTTTGCGAGCTATCGGAACGGGTCATATGCCATCGCTATGGGGCGCCCTAGAGCATCTTCCTCGTACCGATTTGATTGTCGGAGCAGAAGATCATAAGTTCAACGCGATTGCGCGACACATGCAGGAAGAACGGACTGATCTTAAAATTTATGAAATTTCAAATGCGGGGCATGCTCCTCATATCGAGAATGCACCAGAGTTTGGTACAATAATAAAGAAATTGATTTTAGGAGGTATTTAAAATGGAATCAGTAGCGAACTGGACATCGGTCCGTACGTATGAAGACATTAAATATGAGACATGGAATGGGATTGCTAAAATCACCATCAACCGTCCAGAGGTACGCAACGCGTTCCGTCCGTTGACGGTCAATGAATTGATTGACGCATTCGCACGCGCACGTGACGACAAAGAAGTCGGCGTCATCATCTTGACGGGTGAAGGCGAAAAGGCATTCTGTTCAGGTGGAGACCAAAAAGTTCGTGGGCATGGCGGATACGTCGGGGAAGATGAAATCCCGCGCTTGAACGTCCTCGACCTTCAGCGCCTCATTCGCGTCATTCCAAAACCGGTCATCGCCATGGTCGCTGGTTTCGCAATCGGCGGAGGGCATGTCCTTCACGTCGTATGTGACTTAACGATTGCAGCGGACAACGCTCGCTTCGGACAAACAGGTCCTAAAGTCGGTTCGTTCGATGCAGGATACGGTTCTGGTTACTTAGCACGCATCATCGGTCATAAGAAAGCTCGTGAAATCTGGTACCTCTGCCGCCAGTACGATGCGCAAGAAGCACTCGAAATGGGACTCGTCAACACCGTCGTCCCTCTCGATCAACTCGAAGCAGAAACAGTCAAGTGGTGCCAAGAAATCTTACAACACTCACCGACTGCACTTCGCTTCTTGAAAGCAGCGATGAACGCAGATACAGACGGTCTTGCTGGCCTTCAGCAACTCGCTGGAGATGCAACGCTTCTCTACTACACAACGGATGAAGCGAAAGAAGGACGCGATGCGTTCAAAGAAAAACGTGACCCTGACTTCGGTCAATTCCCACGTTTCCCTTAATTTTGTTGAGAGAGTAGCGATTCCGCTACTCTTTTTTTGGAGGTTACACATTATGTATGAATGGATTCATCAACATCCGGCATCACAGATTGCACTCGTAACAAGCGAGGAAAGACTGACGTGGAAAGCGTTACGTACCGAGTGCTTGCAACTTGCCCAATACATCCATGAACAGGCACCCACTGCCGAGAGAATCGGCATCTTCGCTCAAAACAGCAAAGACAACGTCATCGCCGTCCATGCGGTGCACCTGCTCGGTAAAGTACTCGTTCCGCTGAACACACGATTGACCTTAGAGGAAGTACGCACTCAGTTAAACACAGCAAGAGTCGATTTGCTTCTCGTCGATGACGAGATTGATTTGCCGCTCACACAACTTTTAGTGACACGTCGGGCGCGTTCAGGTTTCACTGTGACACATGAGTGGAAAGAAAATGACACGATGTCTCTCATGTTCACGTCCGGTACGACGGGGCGGGCCAAAGCTGTGCAACAGACGTATGGCAATCATCTTGCTAGCGCACGCGCTGCCGAGTCACATCTAGACTATCATGCATCTGACCGTATGTTAGTGGTGACTCCCCTATTTCACATGAGCGGACTGTCACAAGTATATCGGAGTGCCATCATCGGTTCGACACTTTACGTAGAACCACGATTTGATGTCAATCGGACGCTTGACTTGATTCGGACGGAAGGAATCACACAACTGTCCCTCGTCTCCATCATGCTGCAACGACTACTCGATGCAGGACTAGCGCGATATCATCTTCGTACATTGCTCGTCGGTGGTGGTCCCGTCCCTCGTCCGTTACTAGAAGAAGCGGAACGACGACAGTTACCTGTTGCGCAAACATACGGTATGACTGAAACGTGCTCTCAAGTCGCCACGCTACTTCCGAACGAAGCACTCTCACATATCGGCTCGAGTGGTCGCCCTATTCCGCCGACAGTGATTCGCATCAATCAAGACGGTGAGATTGAAGTGAAAGGCCCGACGGTGACGAAGGGGTACTTCGAACAGCCTGAATCAGACACTTGGACGCACGATGGTTATTGGCAGACGGGTGACCTCGGAACGATGCAGGATGGTTATCTCTATGTACACGACCGGCGAAGTGATCTCATTATTTCAGGTGGCGAAAATGTATACCCCGCTGAAATTGAAGCCGCCATGTTACGTTGTGCCGGTGTTCAAGATGTCGGGATCACGAAACAAGCGCATCCGACTTGGGGAGAAGTGCCCGTCGCTTTCGTCGTCGGTTCTTATGACCCGACCGAGATGCAGGAAATTCTCGACTCCCAGTTGGCCAAATACAAGCATCCGATTGCCATTCACCGTGTACCGAACCTACCACGAAATGCGAACGGAAAATTAATGCGTCATCGCTTAAAGGAGCTATTGTCATGATTAAACGTGCCGAACTTTCTATTGTCCCATTGAAATTCAAACACCCAATCGTGACAGCACATGCCGTCTTGTCTGTCAGACGTACCATCATCCTCCGTCTCGAGACAGTAGATGGTGCAGTTGGATATGGTGAAGGTGTCGCATTCGAGACTCCTTGGTATACCGAAGAAACGACCCAATCCATGATTGACACATCTAAACTGATTCTTAATCTATTAAAAGGAATGACCGTGACGACTGATCTCTTCCCAAAACTCGTCTCTTCCATCATCGGTCAACGGATGGCAAAAGCGATGTGGGAAAGTGCTTTATGGGAGATTGAGGCGGCACGTGCCAACGAGTCATTGAAAACGTATCTGAAAGCAGGTGATTCAGTTTCTTGCGGGCGAACAATTGGAATCGGTTTACTAAATCAAACGATGAAATCCATTGAGTCGGCCTTAGAAGAGGGATTTGAACGAATCAAGTTAAAGGCATCTCCCCATGAACTATTACCTGCACTCCGAGAAATTCGTACCGTCTTCCCAGACGCACCACTTATGATTGATTTGAATGGGAGTGCCTCCGAGCAACCGATTGAATGGTTCCAGCAAATCGATGCCCATCAATTATTGATGATTGAACAACCGTACCCGAGCCGACAATTCGTCAAGTCAGCGACTCTCCAACAAAAACTGAATACGCCAATTTGTCTCGATGAGTCGATCACGTCCTATGATGATGTGGAAACGATGACGCAACTAGGTGCAGGCAAAATCGTGAATATCAAACCTGCACGAGTCGGCGGATTGCGTGAGGCGTTAAATATCCGAGAATATGGAATTCCCTACTGGGTCGGCGGAATGTATGAATCAGGTATCGGAAGATATCATACGCTCTTATTCGCATCACTAAGTGGTGCACATTTCCCTGCGGATATGTCAGGCACGAGCGCTTATTTTGAACAAGATTTACTCGATACACCGCTTGAAGTCGAGAACGGGAAATTGTTGCTACCAGATTCGGTACAACCAGATTGGAATCCGATTGAACAACTACGCGAAGAAATGATTACATTACAAACATAAAAGAAGGTGCGGTTCAGAAGAACCACACCTTCTTTACGTTAACGGAATGAGCCCGTTAATACTTCATACCCGTCTTCTGTGACAACGACTGTATGCTCGAACTGCGAAACAAGACTCTTGTTCGGTGTGAAAAGCGTCCAACCATCCTCTTCCGATTGATAGACGATTTCATCCTTTGTCGAGATGAACGTCTCGACAGCAATCACTTGTCCAGCTTTTAAGAGTTGATTTTCTTCGCGACTATAATAGTTCGAAATCATTTCCGGCTCCCCGTGCAATGTCCGACCGAGACCATGTCCGGCCAAGTTACGGATGACCGTGAATCCATTCTTTCTCGCGTCAGCGTAAATCGCCTTCCCAATCTGATTGACTTTCACGCCCGCCTTGACCTTGCTGAGTCCAGCTTCGAGTGACGTCAAGGACACCTCTACTAAGCGCTCGTGCTGAGGCGACTTCGCCGCCCCTGCAATGACGGTGCGACCTGTATCGGCATAATAGCCATTCTTCACAGCGGAGACGTCCACGTTGACGATATCGCCTTCTTGAATGACTTCATCTCCCGGAATACCGTGGGCAGCGACGTCATTCAGTGAGATACACGTATATCCCGGAAATTCGTACATCGTGATCGGCGCAGAAGCCGCACCTTCTTCTTCTAAAATGCGTTGTCCAATTGCATCCAACTCTTTTGTCGTCATACCCGGTTTGACAGCTTTCGCCATCTCATCACGAGCAAGCGCGACGATTCGTCCGATTTCGCGTAGTGCATCGTAATCATAATCTAACATCATCATTCTCCCTTTCAATCTAATAATCGATTCTGATATAAGTATTCTTCAGATATATCTGCGAATAAGAACATGCCGTCCGGTAACGGATAACTGAAGGTTCTCGTCACTTCGTTCGAACTGAAATCACGATAGTCTCCCGATAAATAACCACGCCCCCGTACATCCATCGCCGCCATCGTCTGAATGAAATACGGTCGGAAACTCCAGTTATAGCCTCGATACGTATTATCGACACGCCACTCTCCATTCACGCAGTAAACGTTCGCACTCGTCTGGAAACCTGTCTTATCCGTTAAATAATAACGAACAAACACCTCTTCCAATTTTGGGGCGATGAATTGAATCCACTCATCTTTCTTGTCTCTCGACCATTTTCCAGATTGAACGAGTTCTCCGATTCGGCGGTGTAACTCAAATTCAAGCTCGTACAAGCGATTCAATCGTTTCTGATCATGTAAAAAGAAGGAGGGAACTTCTTGTGCCAATACACCCATTCCTTTGATTTCTCGTTGTGGAAGCGCATCTTCTAATCCGAGTAGCCCCCCCATGTAATAGCGACCACCGTGCTGCCACGCGTAACGAAGCTGTCCAACATGGTCGATGGATTTGTAAAGAAGCGGTGCACCGAGCTTTGAAGCGATATATTCCATCGTCTGAAGCATATTCGGATAGGTGACCGATAACGTCTTTTTCTCAATCATTGTACCAAGGTCGACGAGTAACAATTCTGGCGCAAGTGTCATGATGTCTTCGATGCTCGTCGATTCCGCAAAGTCTAACGCAATCTTCAATCCATACGACCGATAGTACTGAATGACACGCGACAGACGAGAGACATCAACTAAATCCGTTCCTTGGAGTGTCACGTATATGCGATGTAACGGAAAATTGAGTTCGCGAAGCGGTGCTAAAAACGCTTCTCCTCCTTCTTCAAGAATCCACTCTGCCCGGCATCTAAACGTGACAAAAGATTTAGCGTCACGAAGTTGTTCAGCCGCTAACTGTTCCATTCGCTGAGCGATGTCTAATTGATACTCGAGGGGAACGTCATCATCATAAAAAAATGGTGTCAACGATTCACCACGAAAGCGTCCGTGTACCATATATCCTTCCACTTGAAACGTCGCCGCTCCAAGGATTGGTTCATACGTCACCATCACTTCTTCAGGATGGACCATCACTTCTACCGCATCCATAACTCCATCACCTCTTCGTTAAATACGAAAACGAGCTACATTCAGCTCGTTCGCGTGTGTACATACATATAGGCACCGAAACAAGCAATAAAATAGGCGATACTCACCACGCCATATGCAATGCCCATCTTTCCGCCTACTCCAATGGCTAACACTAAGAAAATCATCGCTCCAAATAACAATGTTGCCACGGGGATATAACGAAAGTTAGGACGATTCGTCCTTGAGACAATTGGTTTCAATGCGATTACACAACCAAGTAGCACAAGGAGACCGAAACTTAATTCCACCATCCGTTGACACCTCATCCTTCCATCTCTACTCAACTAGTGTAGCACGACACTATAAAAAAAGCCGCAAATCCACTTAAGGAAATGCGGCATTTCATGATGATTAGTCACGTGGACGACGTGGACCACGGTCATCCGAGCGACGACGATCGTCACCACGGTATGATCCTTTACGGTCTCCGCTACGTCCATCACGACGTTCGCCACCGCGTCCACCACGACGGTCGCCACCACGGCCACCGCCACCACCGCGACGGTCGTTACGGCCACGGTATCCACCGCGATCGCCACCACGGCCACCTTGGCGTTTCACACGAACTGGTTCAGCGTATGAGATTTCAACAGGTGTTGAATCTGGCTCTTTTGTCAATCCGCGAAGGGCAGCAGCGAGGATTTCGACTGCTTCGTACTCTTCAAGAAGTTCTGTCGCAAGTTGCGTGTAAGCTTTGAAGTCGCCCGCTTGAACGCGTTCGATCAACTCTTCAGCTGCTTGCTTTTGGTTTCCTTCAAGTACTTCCGCGATTGTCGGTACGTGACGACGGTTCATGCGTTTGTTCGTTACACGTTCAATTGCCTTCACTTGTCCAAATTCACGTGGCGTGATGAACGTGAGGGCTGTACCCGTCTTACCAGCACGACCTGTACGACCGATACGGTGTACGTAGCTCTCTGGGTCTTGTGGTACATCGAAGTTGTAAACGTGTGTGACACCTGAAATATCAAGTCCACGTGCCGCAACGTCTGTCGCTACCAAGATATCGATTGTTCCGTTTTTGAAACGACGAATAACTTGGTCACGTTTCGATTGCGTCAAGTCTCCGTGAAGACCGTCTGCAGTGTATCCGCGTTTGATGAGTGCTTCTGTCACTTCGTCTACACGTTTCTTCGTACGAGCGAAGATGATGCTGAGTTCTGGTGAGTCGATGTCGATCAAACGGCAAAGCGTATCGAATTTTTGACCTTCTCGCAATTCGATGAACTGTTGGTTGATGTTCTCAACCGTCATTTCTTTCGCTTTCACTTTGATGATTGTCGGCGACTTCATGAAGCGCTCAGCAATCTTTTTAATTTGTGGTGGCATCGTTGCCGAGAAGAGAAGCGTTTGGCGCTCTTCAGGAAGACCTGCCAAAATCGTTTCGATATCTTCAACAAAGCCCATGTTGAGCATTTCATCCGCTTCATCCAAGATGACAGTTTGAATGTCATCGAGTTTGATCGTCTTACGCTTCATGTGGTCCATGAGACGTCCTGGTGTCGCTACGACGATTTGCGGGTTCTTTTTCAAACCACGGATCTGACGGTCGATTTGTTGACCACCGTATACAGGAAGTGCGTAAACGCGCTTCGCTTCTCCGATTTTGTTTAATTCTTCTGCAACTTGAATCGCAAGTTCACGTGTCGGTGCAAGAACGAGTGCTTGGACTTGACGCGCCTTTGAATCGATTCGCTCAATTGTCGGAATACCGAAAGCTGCTGTTTTCCCTGTACCTGTTTGTGCTTGTCCTAATACGTCCACTCCCGTGAGTGCGACAGGAATTGTCTCAGCTTGGATCGGTGTAGCTTCCTCGAAGCCCATTTTGTGTACACCTTTTACTAACGCTTCACTTAATTGTAAATCTTGGAATTTTGTCAAATTATATTCTCCTTTGTTCATACAAAAAACGTCTGAGTTCAGTTTGACAGATCTACAGACGTTTTCTCAATGTTTCCTCATAGTCAACTTTATTAACTATAACGTATTTATTCCTAAAATGAAAGAAATACATTTTCAAACTTTTTCATGTCACCCGAACATGAGTTATCTTATTTCAATTTGTAGCCGTTGTCGAGTTTTTCAACTTGCTTTTCTTTTAACAGTTTTCCGAGCGCCCGTTTAAACGCCGCTTTACTCATCCCGAACTCACGGTCGATGACGTCAGGGGCTGTCTTGTCACCGTACGGCATCTGGCCACCACGTTCCTCAATATAAGAGAGGACGCTCGCTGCATCACCATCAATCGCCTCATACGCTCGAGGCTTCATGGAAACGAGTACCGTACCATCTTGTTTGACCTGCGTCACGCGAACAGTTAATTGTTCTCCAAGACGTGGCCAACGCGTCATTTCTGCTTCATGTAAGAAACCGAGTGACTCTCCTTCAACCCATACGTTGACGCCCACTTCGCGTTTATTAACGACGATGGCCTGGACATCTTGGTTGTTCCATTCTTCTTTCGAAGGACGTGCCAACAAGTTCAAAAATGCATATGGGGCAGGGTCTCCGAGTAAACGACCTTTTTGGTCATACTTTAATCGAATGCATAATTGATCGCCTGTTTGTGGCCAATACGACCGGTTCTCCGGTAAATCATCCATGGAAACGAGAACGTCCTTTTGAATTCCGATATTCACAAAGACCCCAGTGTTGTACCGGACTCCTGTCACCTCAAACCATTCATACTCATCAAATGAAACGTTCGGAATCGTCATCGTTGAAGCGAGACGCCCTTCTGAATCATGGTATAGGAAGACACGAACCGTTTGACCGATTGTCACTTCTTCCGTTTGTTCTTTACGGTGAAGGAGCACCTCTTCGCGGCCGTTACTAATGAATACTCCAAAATCAGCAGAACGTTCCGCGACTAAATCTACTACTTCTCCTGCGCGCAATGCCATTACATCCACATCCTTTTCTAAGCTATTACTGTCAGTATACCTATCTACACACGTTCCTAATCATATCATGTTCTCTTTCAACATTTTGAATAGATGTGTCTAAAATGTGAACGTATTTTAAAACCGTCAACGCTAAGATTATTGATTGAACGGATTCGATTTGTTAAAATTTTGTGACAATTTTGTGAACGCCTTTTTTTCTGCTAGTATCCTTTTTTTGAAAACGTTATTATATAGGAAGTGTCCAGTACAAATAAGGTTTCATTTAAGATCGATCGGGGGATATTAAATGTTTGACATACAGTCTCGTTCATTTGCAAAACGATTTACAAAAGGCTTACTTGTTGCCTTCTTCGCGTTGCTCGCATCGCTTAGCTTTATTTTCTCAAGCGGCGTGGATACGAATGTATCATCATCTTCAACTTATGTAACTCAAGATTAAGCGCCATTCAGCCAGCTGAAGGCGTTTTTTCTATGCACGATCTAACAGGAATTTCCTACAAAAGGTCGAATACGATTAAAAGACCTTGCCTTTTTCTTTCCTACCTTCTAAGAAAAGGAGACTCCGCTATGATTTTTTATTTTCTTACGACGATTTTATCTACTGTAGGACTAGCTTTCCTGTTTCAAACTGACATGTACAAAGATCCGATTGGAACATTCCTCTTTGCCGTCCTCATCGCAATGGGTCTATCTTCTTTCAAACAACTCTTTATGCAGGCGAACGAGTTCTTTGTAGAAAGACGGAATCAGAAACGAATCAAACGAGTGGTAGACAGGATGCACTCCACGACACGAAAACGCTCTACATAACGCTCGTCTTCCCTCGCGACATTTGGTATCCTATGAAGGAACAGACAACGTACAATGGATTTATAATCGCAGGAGGCACACAATCGTATGAATGAAATTCCGTTATCGAATGAATGGCTGCTTCGTTACTCACCTGTTATGGAGCTTTGGCTGAAGGAAGATGGAATCTTACTTGTCGATGATGACAATCGCATCCGTCTCACCCTTGAAATCGGAAATGACCAGGCTATGCAAATTAAAAGTATTGAACAAGATGGCGCTTATTTCGTCGTCGATCCTGTGAACAAACGGATTACGTTCGAGCTAGAGGAAGAGGAAGAAGAGAGCGATTCTCGCTTTTGGGAATAAGGATTCATGCCGAAGGGTCGGATTCTCGTCTAGAGAAGAAGACTCTTTCTTGTTGTCATCATGAGAGGAGAGAAAAGAATGATTCGAACAGTTGTATGGTTTTTCTCATTTTTTGCAGTACTACCGATCACTGTCCCATTTTTACAGAAAGCGAAACAAATTGAGATACCGAAACGTTATCGATATGTACAAGACATCGCTTATAAATGGGCGAAATTCTTATTGAAAGTCGCGGGTGCCGATGTTCGCGTTCATGGACAAGAACAGATTCCCGACGAACCGGTCGTCTACGTGTCGAACCATCAAGGGAACTTCGATGTCCCGATCATGTTGACGGCTACGAAACGACCGAAAGCCTTTATCTCAAAAATTGAAGTTCAAAAATTCCCGATCATCCCACGTTGGATGGAATTGATGGGATGTATCTTTATCGACCGGAGTGACCGTCGTCAATCGATTCAAGCCATCCGTTCCGGTGTCGAAACGATTCAATCCGGTCAATCGATGATTGTCTTCCCAGAAGGCACACGCTCAAAAGGTGGACCGATGAAAGAATTTAAAGCTGGAAGTTTGACGCTCGCTACGTCAAGTGGTGCAAAAATCGTTCCGGTCGCGATTCAAGGAAGCTACAAATTATTAGAAGCCAAAAATCGAATCACCCCCGCAACGGTCGATGTCACCTTCTTACCTGCGATTGATCCGGCTGATTTGCCGAACAAAGAAATTGCAGCGACAGTTGAAGCGGCCATTCGTCAACAGCTTGAAGGAGAGAACGCATGAGTTTATTAATGATTGAAGGCATTCATAAAGAGTTTGCCGACAAAGTCTTATTTGATGATGTGACGATGACCATCCACCCTGGAGACCGTATCGGAATTATCGGGGTGAACGGTTCTGGGAAATCGACGTTCATGAAAATCATCGCCGGTACCGAGACGGCAGACCGAGGCACCATGCAACACCCGAACGATTATCGGATTCGTTATCTGACGCAAAGTGTTCAATTCGATGAAGGACAGACGATCCTTGACGCTTTGTTCACGAGTGATACTCCGTCCGTTCAAGCATTGAAACAATTTGAACGCGCCCGGCAGGCACTCGAAGCCGAGCCGACGAGTGAACAGTTACTCGAACGCTTCATGAAGGCTCAACAGGCTGTCGATGCCGCAGATGCTTGGGAAACAGAAGCTAAACTGAAATCGATTCTGAACCGTCTCGGTCTTCCTGACGTATCGGTCGATGTAAACTCCCTTTCCGGAGGACAGCAAAAACGGGTGGCACTCGCCGCCGCGCTACTTGACGAAGCGAATTTACTTCTTTTAGACGAGCCGACGAACGAACTCGATGCCGATACGATTGCGTGGCTCGAGACGATGCTTGCCGATTATCGGGGAGCAATCCTTCTCATCACCCATGACCGCTACTTCCTGAATCGTGTCACCAATCACATTTTAGAGATTGCGGATGGAACGAGTTACTTCTATAACGGAAACTATGAACTCTTTCTCGAGAAGCGTGCCGAGCGCAAAGCGCGGGCCCAATCGATGGAACAGAAACGACAAAATATTTTACGTCGTGAACTCGCCTGGTTACGTCGCGGCGCCAAAGCCCGGACAACGAAACAAAAGGCACGCATTCAACGTGTCGAAGACTTGAAGCACCAAGAGAGCTTAGCGGAAGACGAGACGCTCGACGTCTCGGTCGGCTCACGTCGCCTCGGTAAAAAGGTCATCGAAGTGGAAGACTTGTCTTTCGGATACGACGACTCTCTCCTGATTCAGCAGTTCAATTGGATATTCGGTCGCCGTGAACGCTACGGGATCGTCGGACCAAACGGGAGTGGGAAATCGACACTGATGAACTTACTTGCGAAACGCCTAGAACCGACAAGCGGTACGATCGTGCACGGAGAAACTGTTCATTTAGGCTATTACGGACAACAAGTCGAATTTGAAGACGAGTCACGACGGGTCATCGATGAGATCGAACGCATCGCCAAAGTCATCCATACGCCAGATGGCGAGGTCATCACGGCCGGTCAAATGCTCGAACGTTTCCTTTTCTCACCGGACGCGCAATACAAACCGATTGCGAAGTTATCGGGTGGTGAAAAACGACGTCTTGTCCTCCTTCGGATTCTCATGGATGAACCGAACGTCTTATTCCTTGACGAGCCGACGAACGATTTGGACACAGAAACATTATCTGTTTTAGAAGACTATTTAGAATCGTTCCCAGGTACAGTCATCGCCGTCAGTCACGACCGCTATTTCTTAGACCGTGTCGCTGGGCAGTTGATTGCCTTTGAAGATGGGACAATCCAGGTATATCATGCAGAATACAGCGATTATCTGGACATGCGCCAAGAAGAGGTCCGTCAAGTAAAGAAAGAAAAAGAACCAAAAGAGAAAAAAGAACGAGTGAAGTCGGAAGTCGTGAAATTCACCTTCAAAGAACAGAAAGAATGGGACACGATCGAAGAAGACATCGCCGCGCTTGAAGAACAGATTGAAGCGCAAGAGGCGACACTCGCGACAGCGGGAAGCGACCTTGGTAAAGTCAATGAATTGTACGCAACAATCGCCGAACTGAAAGAAACACTCGATGCGAAAATGGAACGTTGGACGTACCTTTCTGAAATCGATGAACAAATGCAAGCACAGAAAAAAGGCTGACCTCCACTTGAGTTAACCTATCAAATTTAATAAAAAGAGGTGGATCTCCGGCGTATGCTCCGGGAATCCACCTCTTTTTCTGCATCATTTTACTTTGATGACGATTTTTCCTTTCGCATGACCTTCTTCACCATAGTCGTGCGCGAGTTTCGTTTCTTCTAAATCAAAGACTCGGTCAATCACTGGTTTCAGTTCACCTGATTCGACGGCTTCCGCAATTTTTTTCAACCGTTCCCCTGTCGGTTGCATAAAAACATATTCGGCACGAGCTTTTGCTTGTTTGGCCTCCTCTTCATTCGGTGGGGTCGAGATGGAGACGAGCATCCCATCCTCTTTAAGCATTTGATACAATTTGCTCTGCCCGTCGCCCCCCATCGTATCGAATACAAAATCAAGATCACGGACGGTCTCTGCCGGGTCTTGTTGTTTATAGTCGATGACCTCATCGGCTCCAAGTTGTTTGACCCAGTCCACGTTCCGCGTACTCGTCGACGTGACGACATACAAGCCGTGTGCTTTCGCGAGTTGAATGGCTACTGTCCCGACACCACCTGAACCAGCACCGATAAAGATGCGATCACCCGGTTTGGCATCCATCACTTCGAACATGACTTGCCACGCCGTATGGGCCACGAGTGGCAGTGACGCGGCCTCCTCAAAACTCAACGAGGCTGGTTTTTTGACGACGAGATGGGCATCGACCGCGACGTACTCGGCGTATGTGCCTTGCCGCGCAATATCAGGGCGGCTAAACACTTCATCTCCGACCTCAAGCTCAGTCACATTCGCCCCGACTTCTTTGATGATACCCGATACATCCCATCCGATGACGAGCGGCATCTCGTAATGGAGCATTTCTTTCAAGTATCCTTCACGTAGCTTCCAATCAACCGGGTTGACGCTCGCGGCATACACTTCAATCAATACGTCATCTGCACCAATCGTCGGTTGCTCCAACTCCCCTATTTTGAATTCATCTGACCCACCGTACTGTTCGATATAAGCTGCTTTCATCTCATCGTCCTCCTTTTGTTGGCTCACCCTTACTTCGTTCCCATTTTATTTCTATGACAAACGAAAAGCACACCGCCTTGCGAGCGGTGTGCTTTGAACAGTCAGTTTCTTGTCATGCAACTATATAGGTAGACGTCATGCGATTGTCCATGTTGACGCATGTAGTTATGTAGACGTCCTTCTTGAATGAATCCATTCTTTTCTAACATACGTTGGGAAGCAATATTGTCGATATAGACGATGGCACCGACACGTTCAATTTCACATGTTGCGGCAAACTGAAGGGCAGCCTGAAGCGCTTCAGTCGCATAACCCGTACGCCAGTATTCCGGGCTGAGCTCATACCCAATTTCGGCACGGCGGTGTGATGGCGCACGATTGTGAAACCCAATCGTTCCGATTAACGTGTTCGATTCACGAAGTTCGATGGCAAAACGAATAATCGCTCCCGTCTCGATTTGAGCGAGCATATGGGTAAGCATCTGCTCCGTTTCTTCTAACGTCTGATGTGGCTCCATTCCGTAGTGACGTAACACTCGTTCATTTGAAAAGATGGCGAATACGTGTGGGCCGTCCTCCATTTGAAGAGGACGTAATCGGAGACGATCCGTCTCAATCACAGGGAGTCGAGTCATCCTTTACTCACCAAGTTATGGTGGAACGCATAGACGACCGCCTGTGTCCGGTCATACACATCAAGCTTCGTCAAGATGTTCGACACGTGTGTCTTCACCGTTTTAAGTGAGATGAACAATTCATCCGCGATCACTTGATTCGACTTCCCTTCTGCCATAAGTTGCAAAATTTCCCGTTCCCGGGCAGTCAAACTCTCGTGGAGGGTCATCTCTGGATGGCGCAGCCGTTCGAGCATCTTTCCTGTCACTTGGGCGGCCATGACGGGATTGCCGGCGGCGGTTTGACGAATCGCGTCTGCAATCTCGTTCGCATTCGCTGTCTTTAGGACATAACTCATCGCACCTGCCTCGATGACCGGATACACTTTCTCATCATCTAAGAAACTCGTGACGACCAAAATCTTCGCTTCTTTCCAACTTGCTTTAATTCGTTTCGTCGATTCGACGCCATCAACGGGCTCCATCACTAAGTCCATGAGGACAACGTCCGGCTTCTCCGCAATCGCAAGTTCCGCTCCCGTTGCTCCGTCGGATGCTTCACCGACGACTTCGATGTCCGGTTGCGTCGATAAAAAGGCAGACACGCCCGCCCGAACCATTTCATGATCATCAATTAATACAACTCGAATCATCATTACCCCTCCACTTGTTGTTTCACACGTACTTCAATTTGTGTCCCGACATTCGGTACACTGACCAATCGCAGCGTTCCACCGACTTCCGCCGTACGCTCTCGTATCGATTGTAATCCATATGAGGCGACTTGTGTATCGTCCACATTAAATCCGATTCCGTCATCGTTAATCTTTAAAATAACCGTCTGTTGCACGGTCCGCATCTCGATTTCTAAACGCGTCGCTTTGGCATGTCGTAACGTGTTACTGATCGCTTCCTGAACAATTCGGAACAGTTCATTCTCAGTGTGCCGAGATAATTTTACTTCTTCTAAACGCCAGACAAGCTCTGTCGATTGTTTACGAGACAGTTCTTCTAGTAGACGTTCGATTCCGGTCTTCAACGTCATACCTTCTAACTCTACCGGTCGAAGTTGTAGGAGTAACGAACGCATCTCCGCCTGTGCGGTCTGAGCCATCAGCTCGACTTGCTCCATTTGTTTATTCGCTAGTTCCGGTTTTGTCTGCATCGTTTGTTTGACCGCTGTCGTCATCATCGAGATGGCGTAGAGTTGTTGACTCACCGAGTCATGAAGTTCTCGCGCGACCCGTCGTCTTTCTTCGACGACGGCTTCACTCCTTGCTTCTTCGACACTGACAGGACGTTCGCCGACTCGTTTCGCCATCTCAATCATCTCTTGGCGTTGTTTTGACACACGAACAATTCGTTCGAGCGTATCTCGGTAAGGAGACAATGGACGGAAGGTGATCTCTTTTTGATTTTCTAGTTTCCAAAGGGCATTCGCGACCTCACGGAAGTCTCGGCGCAAATAAAAATACGATCCGACACCAAAGATACTCCCGACCAAAACGGCGATTACTAAAATAGACACACCGAAAGGCAACCCTTCTTCACGTGAAAATAAATCGCTCAGTGAAATCGAGTCACCTATGAGAAACGCCACTGTAATCAAGAAAGCCGTTAACAGGCTGCTGAATAATTGATGCCAGACGACCGTACGGGGATAGGAGTCTTTCTTCATACCGTCATCACCTCCACACTTCCGCTCATAAGCACGATGTGGATTCGAACTTTCCGTGTCGCCTGAACATAATCGTCTGATGCCGTATAGAAACGGCGGTTGAACACCGGTGAATAATTCGAGTCATCGACTTGCACTTTTCCAAATCCAATCGACGCATCGATTGAATAATCATACCCAGCAGGAATGAGAATCCGAATGTCTCCAGCAAGCCCATTGAGGAGTAAGAACGTCTCTCCTTCCGGAATGATGGCTTGTGACAAATCCATCTCGACATCCCGTAGTAAAAAGAACTCATTTGTATCACGTAACACGTAGTGTCCCGATTCTTTCATTCCAAACGAGAAGGCCTGTTCCTGACGAAGAGGTGTCCGGATTTTCGATTCGACCGGACGATTCTTATAAAGTCGATAGCCGAATAATAGCAGAAGTCCGGAGAGTACGAATCCGAAGGCGGCTGACGAGAAGATCAAGCCGATTAACAAAATACCCCCGATGGCGTAAAAAATGTAGCTGGTTGACTGCTTTCCTCGTCGACTGAACCGTCGCCCGATGTAGAGGAGCAGCAATGGGAGGATCATGCTGAATAAGACGCTATTTCCACCCGTCACGATATCAATGAAGAGTCCAACCGAAAATAAAATAATCATGAATCCAATGATTTGACGCGTGTTCCAACGTTCCATGTCCATTCCCCCTTTCATTTCATATATGTATGAAGCAAAGAAAGCGATGACCTGATTTAGGTCATCGCCGAACCGTCACCTCACTCTTGTTTAAAGCGACGCTCCAGTTCTTTTAGTTTTGCTTCAAAGTCGTCTTCGTCTGCCTGTGTGTCTTGCTTTTCTTCAGCAGGCTGTTCTTTCTTTTCTTCTTCAGTAAACGGATGAGACTGCGACGTATTTTGACCAAAGATTTGGTCGAGTGCCCCTTTTAACAGATCTAGGTTTTCACGCATCGCAAATTCATAACGTTTATTTTGCATTTCATCGAGTTTGAGTTTCATCTCGAGCGCACGACGCTCCAATGTATCCAACTCGCGTTCACCTTCGTCAATCAATCCTTCAAAGTAACGGTACTGTTCCCCGTAGTGCTTGGATTCGAGTGCTGCGCGTTCTGCCAATTTCTCTTCCCCGGCTTGTTTCGCCAGTTCTGTCTGTTCATATCGTTTATCCGCCATCTTTTTGGCATCATCACGTTTTTCGGCAAGTTCTGCGAGCAATGTACGTTGACGTTCGACGAGGCGCTCAACCGATAACGCTTCCTTCTCCGCTCCACGAATATGACGGTTCAATTCCGCTTCTCCGCTAGAACGTGGCATCTCTTTGTCCTGATACTTCTTCACTTCTTTTGAAATCTCTTTCGTCAATTCATTCGCTAACTCACGAAACTGATCAAACGGTGTCTTCATGGTGAATCCTCCTTATGAAATCTCAACGACGATTAACAAATTTTTGCCACACTTGATCGAACTGTTGGAAGCTGCTCCGGCTAGCACGCGTTCCATCTGCATTTAAAATCTCGACTTCCGGGTCGCGCTTTTCACCTGTATACATCATATACCCTTTAAACAACAACCACGCGACAATGATTCCGACGAGCGCCCAAATGTTTGAGAGCATCGTCCCAATCCCAATGACGGCAAGGATCCCGAAACCAACTTTAGCACCGATGTGTGTTACAGCCTTAAAACGGACTCCAGCCCAAAGCGTCAAGAGCGCTCCTAACCCGAATAAAATCATATTCGGTAAAGAACCGATCAACACAAGCACTAGAGCGATTGCGGCTACGATGAACAACACCTTTTTCACTTGGTGATTCATCTGTCATCCCTCCTTGTTAAGTACACTCTTATCATAATACGTTATTTTGAATCGGTCGACGACCGGAAGGCTTGTTTCGCCTCGGTCTTTAGACCGAGATGTTACCGTTTCCAATAACTGTGGTACACTCAATTTATCGAACAATGAAAGGATGATGTTTTATGAGCAACATGATGCATGCACGCCACCTAATGTCAGAGAATCGGAGGGCTGTCGTCCTCCATCAATAAAGGGAGGATTCTTTTTGAATCAACAAACTGAAACGGGACGTGTCACGGCACAGTTCCAACATCTTTACACGGTATCAATCGGAGAGAACGGCTATATGTGCGGGGTTTCCGGAAAATTTCGACATGAGGCGACGAGCGAACGGGACTACCCGGTCATCGGCGATTATGTCACGATTCAAGTTCGCGAGCATGGTCAAGGGACGATTCACCATCTCCTTGAGCGTCGGACCGTTTTATCACGAGCGGCCGCCGGCAACGAGACACGTGAACAACTGATCTGCGCGAACGTCGACTACGTCTTGATTACGATGGCATGTGGACACGACTTCAACATCCGTCGTCTAGAACGCTATACCCTTGCCGCTTGGGACACCGGGGCCATCCCCATCATCGTCTTGACGAAGACCGATCAAGTCGACTCCGTCGACACATTGCTTGAAGACATTGAAGTGAACGCACCGGGGATTCAAGTATTCCCCGTCAGTGCTGTGACGGGAGAGGGTGTGACTGAACTTCGTCACGCGTTACCGAGCGAGAGCACGATTGCCTTCGTCGGTTCATCCGGAGTCGGAAAATCTACGTTGACGAACGCTCTCGCCCACGAAACAGTGGCCATTACACAAGCCGTCCGAGTGCAGGATGAGCGTGGGAAGCATACGACGACCCATCGCGAACTGTTCCGAATCGATGATTTATACGTCATCGACACACCGGGAATGCGCGAGTTCGGTCTGTGGGAAGGAAGCGAGCATCTCGATGAGACGTTCCGCGATATCGAAGCTCTTGCCGAGACGTGTCGTTTCCGCGACTGTTCTCATCAGAAAGAACCGGGTTGTGCCGTCCAACAGGCGCTCACGAACGGCACACTAGACGCGAAGCGCTATGCAAGTTATGTCAAGCTAGAACGTGAACTTCTTTATATGGAAAAGAAACAGGCGGAACACGCTCGTGTGTTAGAAAAGAAAAAACGTCGACTTTAGATCCGTTGCACTGTGAGTCAAACGACTCACAGTTTTTTATTTGAAATTTGACAGGTTCTCATCACAGGCGTAAAATTGCCATATACTTAAAAAGTTTGCCTAGGGAAACAAATTAACCATTACGCAAAAGAAAGAAGGATTCGGCATGCTGAACGAAGTGGATTCGGCTCTCACTCACAAATCAATGTCTCAAAAAATAAAGACGCTCCTTCCTTTTTTAGGACCGGCGTTCGTCGCTTCGGTCGCTTATATCGATCCCGGAAATTATGCAACGAATATTGCCGCTGGATCTCAATTTGGTTACTTGCTTTTATGGGTCATCTTAGTGGCTAACTTGATGGCCGGATTGATTCAAACGTTGTCTGCTAAAATTGGAATCGCGACCGGAAAAAACTTGCCTGAGATTTGTCGTGACCGTTTTTCTAAGAAGACTGCTATCTTTTTATGGATTCAAGCCGAACTCATGATCATGGCGACAGATTTAGCAGAGTTTGTAGGGGCAGCACTCGGAATTTATCTCGTGTTTGATGTGACACTCATTCAAGCGGCACTTCTGGCCGCCGTCGGTTCTTTTGCTATTTTGGAAGTACAACGTCGGGGATATCGACCACTTGAAACGATTGTGACGGGGATGCTACTCGTCGTCGCGCTCGCTTTTGCCATTCAAACGTTCAGTGCTCAACCAGAAGTAAAACCACTCTTATCCGGTCTTCTCATTCCTCGGTTCGATGGGACGGAGAGTATATTATTGGCTGCCGGAATATTAGGCGCTACCGTTATGCCTCATGCCATCTATTTACACTCTGCGTTGACACAACGACGCATCACGGGTAAAGATGCCGTCGCACGTAAACGTATCATGAAATTCGAACGAATCGATGTAACGATTGCCATGGTGCTCGCTGGTGCAATCAATGCGAGTATGCTAATAATCGCAGCCGCTGTCTTCTATAAGAATGGATTCGTCGTGAGCGACTTAGAGATTGCACACCAGCAGTTTGACTCCTTTTTAGGTTCACCGATCGCCATGCTGTTTGGAATTGGACTAATGGTTGCCGGATTGTCGAGCGCATCCGTCGGGACTTTGGCTGGAGACGTCGTCATGCAAGGTTATATTCAAAAACATATCCCGATTTATGTACGTCGTGTGATTACGATGGCTCCGCCACTCTTACTCATCCTTTCCGGTGTGAACTTGACGAATGCTCTCGTGTGGAGCCAAGTTATCCTGTCGTTCGGTATCGCATTCGCCCTCGTTCCTCTGCTTCTCTTCACGAGCAACAAATCCTTGATGGACGAACTCGTGAATCATCGGATGACGACATGGATCGGTTGGGGAATTACGACAATCGTCATCGCATTAAACCTTTTCTTAATCATCCAAACCTTTATCTTCTGATTTAAAAACAAGCGCAGACCACATCGGTCTGCGCTTGTTTTATACAGTTCCCTGCAAGATTCCTTCCGCCCATTCGACTTCCTCGGACGTCGGGGGTTTCGTACCTTTGAGCGGATAATCGAGACCGAGCGCCTCCCATTTGTAGACACCCATCTCATGATACGGCAAAATCTCGACTTTCTCGACATGGTCTAACTTTTGAATGAACGCGGCCGTGCGACGAAGCGCACCTTCTTCAAGCGTCCACCCAGGGACAAGGACGTGGCGAATCCACATTTTCGTTCCGCGCTCGGAAAGATGTTCGGCAAGCGCGAGCGTGTTGGCATTGCTACGTCCCGTCAACTTCTTACACATGTCGTCGTCGATATGCTTGATATCGAGCAAGACAAGGTCGGTGTGATCTAAAATCGCATCCAAATTAGGAGGTCGGAGCGCACCGGACGTATCAAGTGTCGTATGAAGCCCATGCTTTTTCGCTTCACGCAGTAGCGCCTCTAAAAATTCAGGTTGCGCGAGTGGGTCGCCACCAGAAATGGTGATGCCCCCCTTCGATGCTTCCATGAACGGACGGTAACTGAGCGCCTCTTGAATGACGTCTTCAGCCGAGCGGTGATTATTCTTTTTGAAATCCCACGTGTCCGCGTTATGACAGTATAAACAACGCAAGGCACAACCTTGTAAAAAGACGATGAAGCGAATACCAGGGCCGTCAACTGTTCCGAATGATTCGACCGAATGTACATATCCCATTGTCATCGAAATGACCTCCTAACGAATGAGCGGCCCTCCGTGGAAGGCCGCTAGACCTTTACTTACAACGAACCGTGGAACGTACGGTTGATGACGTCAATCTGTTGCTCACGTGTCAACTTGATGAAGTTGACCGCATATCCTGATACGCGAATCGTGAGTTGTGGATATTCTTCTGGATGTTCCATTGCGTCAAGGAGTGTCTCACGGTTGAAGACGTTGACGTTCAAGTGATGTCCTTTGTGCTCTCCGCTCATGTATCCATCAAGGAGTGCCGCCAAGTTGAGTTCACGTGCGATCTCTTCTTTCCCGAGTGCTTTCGGTACGATCGAGAACGTGTATGAGATTCCATCTTGTGCATGTTCAAATGGAAGTTTCGCAACAGATGAAAGCGAGGCAGCCGCGCCTTTTGTATCTCGTCCATGCATCGGGTTCGCCCCTGGAGCGAATGGTTCACCCGCACGGCGTCCGTCTGGTGTATTCCCTGTTTTCTTACCGTAGACGACGTTCGATGTGATGGTGAGGACCGATTGTGTGTGAAGCGCATCACGGTATGTTTTATGCTTCCGCACTTTCTCCATGAATGATTCGACGAGTTCGACCGCGATGGCATCGACACGGTCGTCATTGTTTCCGAATTTCGGGAAGTCTCCTTCTGTTTCGAAGTCGACGATGACTCCTTCTTCGTTACGGACAGGTTTGACGTTTGCGTATTTGATTGCTGAAAGACTATCCGCCGTTACCGAGAGACCCGCGATTCCACAAGCCATCGTCCGTAAGATTTCAGGGTCATGAAGCGCCATTTCGATGCGTTCGTACGCATATTTATCGTGCATGAAGTGAATGACGTTGAGCGTGTTGACGTATAATTCCGCCAACCAGTCGAGCGTCCGGTCAAAGTCGGCATATACTTTTTCGTACGTGAGCACGTCTTCTGTGTTCATTTCCCAAACCGGAGCGATTTGTGCTCCGCTCTTCTCATCGCGTCCACCGTTCATGCTATAGAGAAGTGCTTTTGCCATGTTGGCACGCGCACCGAAGAACTGCATTTGTTTCCCAATCTTCATCGGTGACACACAACATGCGATGCCGTAGTCATCACCGAATTGTGGCATCATCAAGTCATCGTTCTCATATTGAATAGCCGACGTTTCAATCGACATTTTCGCACAGTATTGTTTGAAGCCTTCTGGAAGTTTCGTCGACCAAAGGACTGTCAAGTTTGGTTCTGGAGCTGGTCCGAGGTTCGTGAGTGAATGTAAGAATCGGAATGAGCTCTTCGTGACGTTCGAACGACCATCTTCACTCATCCCACCGATCGATTCCGTTACCCAAGTCGGGTCACCTGAGAATAATTCGTTATAGTCCGGTGTCCGTAAGAATTTGACGATTCGAAGCTTCATGATGAAGTGATCGACGATTTCCTGAACATCCGATTCTGTTAAACGACCCGCTTCAAGGTCACGTTCAGCGTACACATCGAGGAATGTCGAGACACGACCGAGTGACATCGCTGCACCGTTTTGTTCTTTGATGGCAGCAAGATACGCCAAGTAGACCCATTGATACGCTTCTTGCGTGTTTTCTGCAGGACGACCGAGGTCAAATCCATAAGCGGCCCCAAGTTGTTTCAATTCTTGGAGGGCACGAAGTTGTTCCGATAGTTCTTCCCGGTCCCGGATATCCGATTCAGATAAGAATCCACCACGTTTCGCCAAGTCTTTTTTGCGTTCTGCCATTAAGAAGTCGATTCCGTAGAGGGCGACGCGACGGTAGTCACCGATGATGCGTCCGCGACCATATGCATCTGGAAGTCCTGTAATGATTCCTGATTTACGCGCGGCACGCATCTCAGGCGTATAGGCGTCGAAGACACCTTGGTTATGTGTTTTACGAATTTCCGAGTAAATTTTTGTGATTTCTTCGTCTGGCTCGAAACCATATGATTCGAGTGCGGCATCCACCATGCGAATCCCGCCATTCGGGTGAATCGAACGTTTGAACGGCTCATCCGTCTGAACGCCAACGACTTTCTCTAACTCTTTGTTTAAGTAACCTGGTCCATGCGACACGATTGTCGATGGTGTGTGTTGATCAACGTCCCAGACGCCTCCACGTTCACGCTCTTCTTTTGTCAGTTCCATCACACGATTCCAAAGAACGTTTGTCGCTTCTGTCGGACCTGCTAAAAACGTATCGTTTCCTGTGTATTCATGACGGTTCAAACGGATAAACTCACTGACATTCACTTCATTTGTCCACTGACCAGGAACAAAACCTGACCATGCGGATTTGATTTCGGTTGCCATGTTGATTCACTCCTCATTCTCGAAAGTAACTGCGTGTTATCTATACTGTGAGTGTACGTGAAAACGTGAACAATATGTTTTACATTCTTGTGAAACTTGTAACAATCTTATGAACGGGATGATATAGCCGTTTTTGAAAGCGTTTTATAAACTGTTATATCCGTTAGTTTATATAGTTTGAAACAGATGATTCCCAATTAGATAAGGTTTACCTATCATCTGTACTAATTTGATTGTTCTGTGACGAACTATACAGTTTTTAAGGTGATTAATCTCACATCACTCGGTTAGAACTTGAATTTTTGTGTCGTATCAGACACAATGAAGGCAGAACATTGTATAAGAGGAAGGGGTTCTACTCATGACGTATGAACCATTAACAGCAAATCACGCCTTTCAAGTTGGCGATCGTATCTCATTGAAGGTCGATGAGGCCGGTGAAAAGCGTGACGGATTTATCACAGAGTTTGAAGACGGAGGGTTTTGGATCCGCTTTGACGATGACATCGAGAATGAAGATTTTATCGACTATCGCGACCAGTTACTCGCCGCCCTTTTGTCGCGTCCGATCCATGTCATTACGACACATCCGGAACTGAAACCGTTCGAGCAAATGACGGCCGAATTGCAGTATCGCGTCTATCAGGGCTTCACAATCGAGAAAGTTGAATTGACAGCAGAAGGTGCAGACGCCCACATCCAACTCATTGAAGACGGTCAGACGTACACACAGACGTTACGTTCTTCCATGGAAGATGGTCAGGAGCATGTTCGCTATATTTGAGGAGGGAGCGCTTTCGCTTCCTTTGTTTTTGCCTAAAGATAAGGAGACCGAATATGAATTTTACAAAACCTTTTATTAACGAAACGTGGGAACGGATGGGCTTCAGTGAGCCGATGCCGGTCCAAAAAGAAGCGTTTCCCCTACTATTAGATGGAAAAGACGTGACAATCGAGGCACCAACCGGAACGGGTAAGACACTCGCCTACCTGCTCCCAGCCATTGAAAAGATTGATCCATCGAACGACCGCATCCAAGTCGTCATCGTCGCTCCGACTCGTGAACTTGTTATGCAGATCCAACAAGTCGCACAACGTTTCACCGAAAAGGGAGATGTCCGCATCGGCTCGTTCATCGGCGGCGTCGAATTGAAACGCCAAATCGACCGAATCAAGAAAAAACCTCAGTTGATCGTTGGAACACCGGGTCGTCTCGTCGAGTTGATCGACAAGAAAAAGCTGAAGCTTCACGAGACGCATACCGTCATCTTAGATGAAGCCGATCAAATCATCGACAGCGGTTTGACAGAGGCCGCAGAACGCATCATCAAGCATACTGCGCATGAGCGTCAACTTGCACTCGTCTCGGCAACACTTACCGATTCACTTAAAGAGTGGTCGGCACCGTTCATGAACGAGCCGGCACATATCAAAATCGAACGTGCTGTCAGCGATCAAGTGACATACGGTTACTTGTTGACGACGCGCCGTTATAAACCGGAACTTCTTCGTCGCCTTTCGCACGTAGACGGCGTGAAGGCACTCGCCTTCATCAACAACCGCTCATTCTTACCACCGCTTCGTGGTGAGCTTGAAAAGTTGAAAGTGGACTATCGGATGCTCGACAGCTTAAAAGGAAAACGGGAACGCGTCGAGACGCTCCGTGAATTCCGTAAAGGCGAATACCCGCTCCTCATCACGACAGGACTTGCTGCACGCGGTCTCGATATTGAAGACGTGACGCACGTCGTCCATTTCGACTTACCGGAATCAATTGATGACTTCATCCACCGTTCTGGCCGTACAGCTCGTGGGAATGCAGGCGGAACCGTCCTTTCTCTCGTGACGACGGACGATTTGCCACACTTAAAATCATTCGCGCGTCAACTCGGTGTCGAGTTGAAAGAGCTCGAAATCTATCGCGGTGACGTGATTGAGAAACGGATTGAGGAGAAGCCTCCTGTCGTCAAACGTCCTGCGAACAAGCGAGGACCGCGCCGATGAAAAAAGACCGGAAAGTAATTCCCTTCCCTTTGCTCGTCGAAGAGTCCGAATTGCTTGCCGAACTGAAAAAGTTGTATGAGCAAGCGGCTCTCGCGCGAAGCACACAGTGGACAAATTATATTCAAGAGATCGCCTCGGAAGGGACATGGCATTTAAAAGATGCCGAACTCTTCCGTGACCTCTTCATCGATTGGGCCGTCTTCTTTGAAACGGACGAGGATGGGATGACACCCCATGGCCGCTATTTGGCTGACCATAAGAGCGATATGTCCCCTGCCCTCTATCACGCACTCCGAGGACTAGCTGTCCCGCGTTGTAGCATCTTTGAAGTCACAGAAGACGGTCAGTTGAAAGACTGGGAGTCAAAAGAGACATACGCCGTTCAGTTACCAGAAGAACGTGAGACCGGTGACCTCGTTCTCGGGAAGCTACTCGATATCCGAGGCAGTTGGCGTTTCGGTTCAGCGTTTCTCGCCTTACCTGCGAAGATGTCTGGGAATGTTGCCGATTTATATATCGACTTTACAGATGAAGTCGGTCCCGGTGCCTTTTTGGAGCAGTTCCCGGAATTCTGCGCGGAACTGATCGACTTGTTGCTGGATTTAGAAGAAGGCGTCATCATACCGAAACCATCAAAATAAGCAAAGGGCCGCGGCCCTTTGCTTATTTTTGTCTGACATATACGTTAATTTCTTTGAGCATATCACGTGCGTCTTCATTTTCAGGCGTGATCGCCGCACTTGAGATTTGTTTCCCATCCTCGTACACATCGATGACGACACCGTCTTTCGCCTGGCGCGTTTGGTAAAGGCGACCATTCGCATAGAAGGCATCATCCACCGAATCGAGAACTTTACGAGTCATCTGCTTCCCAGTGTTCAAATCAATGACGACTTCCTCGCCGTCCTCATTTAATGCGAACAGGTTGTGACCCGACACTGTATAATCCCAAAAGACTTGGTCTTCTGCTAATTGAACAACTTTACCCGTTTTTGTGTCGTAAGCGAAGAGTCCTGGATTCGGATTCTCAACATTGATTTCTTCTTCCCCTTCTCGGATCACTTCGTACGAGCTGACGCCGACTGGGATGTACCGTGTTTCTGTCATTTGAGAGGATACATCGGTATTGTAAAGTCGATTCGTATTGATGACATGGGTGATAAATCCTTTGTCAATACTCAACTCTTTGACGGTCACCTCATTCATCGCTTGATCGAACGTGGCGAGCTTCGTTTTTTCTTCACCGTCATATCCATCTCGATAGATTAAGTTTAACTGACCATCATGCAAGAATACGCCTGACCATACCCCGTTCACGATGTCGTATATTTTTGAATCATTGGCATCGAATGAAAATGTCGATAACTTTTCTCCATCTTCTTGTTTAAACACGATGAGCTCTTTCATCCCATCCTGACCAACCCCAATATATCCGTCTTCTGTTCGAATCGATTCCGCATACGTCATTCCGTTCATTTGTCGATGAATCGCACGTTCTCCCTCATTCAAACGTTCACGATATCGCAGTCCTTCAGCAATATAATTCAAGTTTGACGTGATGTGACTCTCATCCGTCGTCACTTCAAACCGCTGTTCAATATCGTTCTCTGTGCTATAACTGACCTCTACCACTGCATCTTCCCACACAGATGGATTCGAACTGATGTCTAACGCCCATTCTGCTTTTGGTTCTGTCGCATCTACAGCAAACGTCCCAAGTCCAATCACGATGACCGCACCGAGCGCGGCCACATTCCACATTCGTTTCATCTTTTCACCTCACACATTCAATTTCGTCTGTAAAAAGTGTCTGCCTAGCCAAATCGTCACACTCACCCATACCATCAACACCACACCGACATACACGATCGTCTCGTCATAAATTAGTCGATTCGACAAGAACGCGTAGCCTAAAATGGGAATAGTAAAGATGACAACTAGGATCGACAAGCTAAGTACCGGTGACCACATCGTCCGTTGCCAGAAACTTCGTTCAATCAACACGAATGTGAAGATGAAGAGCACAGCAATCATGATCATCAATTGATGAATGACAAAGTTGATGAGCGAAGAAGGGTACATCATAGATAGCATTGGTTGGTACGATAGTGCTTGTTCAAATGATCCTTGAGTAGGAATCATCTTGTCCTCGAACCAACTCATAAATGCTATGTATTGTAACTTGAGGGCAATCCATTCGACGGCGAACAATCCTAAAGTCATCATCAAAATCGTAGCAAGTTTGGCGAAAAAGATTGTCATCCGTTTTTGTGGCATCGTCAGAAGTCGTAGCATGAACGTCCCTCGTCCTTGAAAATCGCGGTACCAGATCCATACGCTGTACAGTAACACGGCAGCAACGGCGATCCCGAGGGATAAAAGATATGGAGTCCCGTTTAAGTAACTGACAAACATCAATTTGTAGTCAGCTGCTCCCTCTCGTCGCAACTGTTCATACTTATCTGTCTCATTCCATAAAAAGTAACCGAGCCATCCAAACTGGACGACGAGGAGACCTGCGACGAATATTAAGAACGGTTTCGTGACACGCTCGACTTCCCAACTCAATAGTTTCAATATATTCATGCCCCGTACTCCTCTCTCATCACATCGACGATAGATTTCCCGTGAATGAAACGGACATCCTCGACATCAAACTCACGAACGATGCGTCCGTTATTCAACATGACCGCCTTGTCGATCAAGTACTCGATATCCTCAATTTCATGTGTCGTGATGAGGACGCCCCGGTTCTCCATGATTTCACTAGAGAACAGTTCAACAATCTGTTCTTTCGAAAAGACATCGATTCCTGAGAACGGCTCATCGAGCAATAGATAATCCGGGTCTTGGGCAATCCCGAGCGCAAGGTTCGCTTTGGCGAGCGTCCCTTTCGATAACTCGCTCAACTTGTCCTCCGGGAACAATTTAAAATCTTCGACGAGACGAGCAAATAATGCCGAATCAAATGTCGGATAAAAATCTTTCATAAACGCCTCACATTGTTCAATCGTGAAATGAATCGGGAACATCGCATGGTCGGCGACAAAGGCGACACGATTCAAATCAATTGGTTTTCCATCAATCAATACCGAACCTTTATCGAAAGGTGTCAATCCCATGATACCTTTCAATAACGTCGATTTCCCCGTTCCGTTCAGCCCGATCAGGCACGTGATTTCCCCTTTTTTCGCTGTGAACGAAACGTCTTCAATAACTTGTTTCCGGCGATAGCGCTTTTTAACTCCCAACACTTCGATCATCGTACGTCCCCTCCTTGTACTGACGTTTAATCTTATCGACCAGCTCGTCTACCGAGACGTCGAGTTCTTGAATCGCTTCCACAAATACCGCGACCGCGTCATCTACAATCTCAGAGCGGATTTGTGCCAATACCGTCCGATCTGTCGTTACGCGACTTGGTCGATTTCGTTCAGTCGTAATCAATTGTTGATCCTCCATTTCCTTGAACGCTTTTTGAACCGTGTTCGGATTAATTTTTAAATCGTTCGCTAGCTCTCGTCGCGATGGCATCTCATCTCCGGCTTTTAATTCACCGAGCGCCATTTTCTTTTTGAAGTAGTCGACGACCTGTAAGTAAACCGGTGCCCTCGTGTTGAATTGCATGTTCATCACCTTTCTAAGTGTATGACATGGTTAATACACTTTCTAACTGTATTATTGTCGTAATACACTTTGACGTCAATCATTTTTTCAAATTTTCTCCAAAATAAAAACATCTGACGTATGCGTCAGATGTTGAAACGTTCAGTCAGAGCACGATGTCTGCTCCTCTTTTCGGGTCGACATGTTGTAGATACAATTCTTCCCCTGGCCAGTACCTGCGCTTGTATTTCTCAAGCCGTGCTATCGGATCACCGAGATATGTATCACGGTTTAATACCCGTTCATATCGAACTTCTCTAGGACAATCGAGATAAATCACATAGTCGAAATAAGAACGCCATTCCGGACGTTGCAGAAAAATTCCTTCGACGACGACTGTATGCGCAGATGATACGTCCACGACCTCCTCTGCGATGACATCTCGTTCATATACGTAACGAGATAACGTCAATTCCGTCATCCCATTCCTCAATGGACGAAACAGTTCACGCTCTAAGCGCGACACGTCCCATTGAAGTGCATAATACTCGATTGGTTCAGCCTGTCCGGTCTCATAGCGTTTGTCCCGTTCGACGATATAGTCATCGATGTGAAGAATGTAAATGCTTGGGTCATTGTTCAAATGTGAAACGAGCGTCGTCTTGCCCGCTCCGCTCAGTCCATCAATCGCCACGACAAACGGTCGATTCTCTGAGTGCATCGAACGCGCCGCACGGATGACGTCTACTATGTTCATATCGTTCCTCCTCACACAAAAGAAGTCAGCTCACGAATGAGCTGACTTCAGTTTACCAGAGTACCCAACCACGCGCTCCTGGAGGCGCACTCTCAATCAAGTGCCAGATTGGAACGGTGTATGCAAATGCGATCAAGACGAACGTCACGGTAATCCATAGCTTCCAATTCTCGAAGTAACGCGGTGTATCCATCGCCGCCTCTTCTGTCTCGGCGAGCGGGAATTCTTCTTCGCCTTTTGGAGCGAGGAATGACAAGTTGAACATCGAGTAGACGAAGATGAGAACGGAGATGAACAAAATCGTTCCCCCGATTGCCATCATGACATGATATGGGATCCACTCACGCGTCAACGCATCCGAGAAATAAGTTGCCGGACCCGTTCGACGTGGGTTCCCGTTCAATCCTGAGATATGCATCGCATAGGACATGATCGCCATACCGAACGCCCATGTTCCTGCTTGAATCAATCCAAGCTTGTTCATCGCCTTCGTCAACGTGCGACCACGAAGGACTGGGACGAGCCAGTACGCTGTTCCAAAGAACGTCAAGGCGACGGCAGTTCCGACTGTGATGTGGAAGTGTCCTGTGACCCAAAGCGTATTGTGGACCATCGCGTTCAATTGGTGAGACGCGTTGATGATTCCACCTGCACCGGCCGGGATGAAGAACAACATCCCAACGAAAGGAGCAAGGAAGCGAACATCGCCATATGGCATTTTCTTCACCCATCCGAACAGCCCTTTCGCGCCGAGCGCACGTCCACGAAGTTCGAACGTCGCAAAGAGCGAGAATGCAGTCATGAATGATGGGATGACGACTAAGAACGTCAAGATGACTTGAACGAACTTCCAGAACGGTTCAATCCCTGGCTCTGTCAACTGATGGTGGAAACCGACCGGGAATGAGAAGAGTAAGAACAGCAAGAACGCCATCCGCGCCAACGCATCCGAGAAGATCTTCCCACCGATCACTTTCGGTACGACCGTATACCACACGATGTATGCCGGCATGAGCCAGAAATAAACGAGCGGGTGACCGAAGTACCAGAACAATGTACGAGATAACTCGATTCCGACTGTATCCGTCCATCCTAACGAGAGCGGAAGGAGCTGGAATAAAATCGTGGCTGCGACACCAAGTGTCGCAATGTCCCAAAGAAGCATCGTCATGATACTCATATAAGCCGGAAGTGGTGGATGAACACCAGGGTTGTCACGCTTGTAATCCGCATACATGCGGAACATCGCGAAAGACGACAACCATGTCCCGACTACGAATAACACGAGTCCGACATAGAAGAGCGGATCTGCCATGAGTGGCGCATAAAACGTATATAAGACCGTCCCTTTATTGGCCAAAATCATGACGGTTACCATGACAGCACCGATGATGATCGTCCAAAAACCGAGCCACGCGACACGCGTCGGGAATGATTCAAAGCGACCGAACGATTTCGCGAGTAACGCATATAAAAGACCGATAATGAACATCGTCGTAAAGACGAGTCCAAGCATGATTCCGTGTGCAGTCAGAAGTTGATAGTATCCAAAGATTTCAGGAATGACACCCGTCCGAATCAATGTCTGAGTCAATCCAGCTAGCGCTCCAATCAAGATGGCGAGAACGGATACGAGAACGTGTCCGTAGGCAAGACGTGACTCTTTGGCTCCGATGCTCGGAACCGGGACCCCACGTTCCATCTCCCATTGCTTTAGTTTAGATGATACGTCATTCATTTACTCCACCACCTTGATTTTAGTCGACATCATGTGATGTCCTGATCCGCAATATTCGTTACAAAGAATTAAGAACTCACCCGCATCTTCGAACGTATACGTCAATGAGTTGATATGTCCAGGGACGACCATCATGTTGACCGGTGTACCCGTCAACTGAAATCCATGAACGACGTCAGGTGACGTGACGAGGAATGTCACTTTTGCCCCTTTTGGAATTTCAACATTTCCTGGTGTGAACGTAAACGCTTGCGCGATCATGACCAGTTCGTATTCATTTTCACCAATTTGATGAAGTCCTGGTTTGTCAAATGGAGCTGTCTGATTTACTTTTGCCGGGTCAATCAAATCCGCATCCGAGGCGGGTTGATTGCCTGCTGCGAATGCCGATACCCCAAGAACAGTCAAGAAGACTGCGAGAAGAATGATACCAAATGTTAGCCAATATTTTTCTAGTTTATGAATATGCACGACGAGACCTCCTCCCTACATGTTTATCGTGTGACGAATAAGTAAAAGACTGATGACCACATGGCGATGATGACACCCGCCACGATCATGACCGATGTAAACGTTCCCTTTAAGTTCGGCTCTTGCCCATCTTTATGTTCCACGTGTAAGACCCCTTTCGGTTGTTTTTCCACCTTTATTGTATGCAATCGCCCAGGTGTTAATATGTGATATTTATCACTTCAAAAGTGACAATCACATCAATTTTGCGTAGTTTCAACACATAAAGTTCACATTTCTTAAAAACAGTCCACAAAAAAACCGCCTGATGTAGAGGCGGTTTACAAACGACATATTCCTGCTGGACAACCCTCGCAATGGCATAGTTCCTTTAAAAAATCGACATCGTGGATGACGATCGATTTACCGGTCGTGCTGATGACCCCATCCTTTCGCCACTGACTAATCAAGCGGTTCACCGTCTCTCGCGGGGCTCCGATCAATTGTCCGAGCTCACCATCGGAAGGGTGACGAGGAATCACGATCGTACCTTCTTCCTCCACACCTTGCATCGCAGCCATCCGAAGTAACGTCGAGGCTAACGCCCCTGGTTTACCGTAAAGCAATAAATCACGTACTTTCATCTCGGAATGTTTACGCATCATCGATGTCCATCGTAAGATTTCTCCAGCAAACCGAATATCACGTTGCATGAGCGATTCCAATTCACGTTTTGAAATCGTCCCGATTGTACTCTCTTCGGTCGTCTCGATGCTATATGAACTAGGGAAAGTCTCCACAATATCGAATTCACCAAAGAAATCATCTGCCCCATACATGAACATGACAAGCGGATTTCCCTTTTTCGTAATTTTTGTGAATTTGACAGAACCACTCTTTAAGTAAAAGAACTTTTCACACTTCTCGCCTTCCCAACATACGATACTCGCTTTCGGATGATGTTGGATTGTCATCATTTCGAGTAGCAATTGCTTCGTTTCATCTGAGAATACAAAACTGTTCGGTTGGGTCGTTCCACATTGCATTGACATAGGTCGGTGCTCCCTCCATGTTTCATTCGTCCATTCCATTTATGACTTTATTATACAGGAGTGTGACAGCGAGTATCAGAAAAGTGTGTGACATTTCAAACAATCTTTTCAAAATAAAAAGATTCGGTATAGTAACCGAATCTCTTTATTCCCTTATCGTTGAATCAATCGAATCAATCGTTCGGCCGGTTTGAAGTTCGGATACCGAACTGGTAAATCAAATTTCGTCGTATTTTTCAAAATGGACTTCGCATGACTGAACGTCTCAAAGCTCGTTCGTCCATGATAGGCTCCCATTCCGCTCTCACCCACTCCACCAAACGGTAGATTCGGGTTGGTCAAGTGCATGATGACATCATTCACACATCCGCCACCGAAGGAAAGGTGCTTCATGACGGTTCTTTCCACGTCCTTCGACTCGGTAAAGAGATAGAGCGCCAATGGGTGTGGTCGGTCCGAGATGAACTCGATCACTTCGTCCAATTGACGATATGGAATAACCGGTAAAATCGGACCAAAAATCTCATCTTTCATCACATCAGCATCTTCATGAAGGTTCGTCATGACAGTCGGTGCGATTTTCAGTTCATCCCGATTCGTTTCTCCACCGAACACAAGATCACCTTCTGTCAAGTAGTGAGACAAACGGTCGAAGTGTGATTCATTGACGATGCGCGTGTATCGTTTCGTACCGACACCGTTCCCAAACATCGCAAACGCCTCTTGTTTGATCGCTTCTAAAAATGCTTCTTGTTGTGATTCATGAACGAGCACATAGTCTGGTGCGACACACGTTTGCCCGGCGTTCATCCATTTTCCCCACGCGATACGTTTTGCCGCAATGGAGACGTTCGCATCTCCGTGAACGATCACAGGTGATTTCCCACCAAGTTCGAGCGTGACTGGCGTCAGGTGTTTCGCTGCCGCCTGGTTGACGATTCGGCCAACTTGCGTCGATCCCGTGAAGAAAATGTAATCCCATTTTTGGTCCAACAGCTCTTGCGCTGTGTCTTTATCCCCTTCGACACTTGCCACATATCGGTCAGTGAAGGCACGCTCTAACACTTGCGTCAGGACGCGCGCCACATTCGGCGTCAATTCTGAAGGTTTGACGACGGCTGTATTCCCTGCCGCAATTGCGCCGATGAGCGGCGCAACAGCCAATTGGAATGGATAATTCCATGGAGCGATAATCAATACCGTACCATATGGCTCGTACTGAACTTCACTCTTCATCCCAAGATGGATGGCCGTTCCTCGGACACGTTTCGGACGCATCCATCGTTTCAATTCGCGCGTTGTGCGTGAAATCTCATCGTAAATGAATCCGATTTCCGTCGTGTATGCATCCATTTCGGACTTGTTCAAATCTTCGCGAAGGGCCTCTAACAAATCCGCCTCGTGATGCTTAATGGATTCCTTTAAAAACGTCAGCATGCTCAAACGAAATGCCATCGATTTTGTCGCCTGGGTTTTAAAGAAGCGGCGCTGTTTCTGGACTAGTTCGTCAATCGTCAACTGTTCAATCGGTGCCAGCATGAAATTTCCTCCTTATGATTCATCACATTGATTTCATTGTAACATCGTGTGAAAAGCGTATCGAAAAAAACGCTTTCATCGATTTTACGCACACAAAGCGTTTAAATATTTAAACGTTTAATCATAGTAATCGATTGCCTCGGTCGTGTCAAAACATCTGTCCCTTCTTTCGTGCACTGACAAGAAAGAGGAGGCTCGCGCTCCCTAAAATTAAGCCGGTCAGTGTGAATTGCTGGGCGATTGAGAGCGGAAGAACACTTAAGAACGATGACCCCGCTACCGTTCCGAGAGAGAAAAAGGCATAGAACGCCCCGTATGCTTTTCCTCGATTTTGAGGAGAAGTTGCTTGAATCAACAACGTATTGATGGCCGGGAAAAGAATCGCAAACCCGACACCATATAAGGCAAGTACCCCATATAGACTAGTTTGTACACTCGATTGTCCAATGAACACCTGGCTTGCCCCAATGATCGCCACCCCAAGCGCAGTCAATTTGGTCGGCGAGAACCGATCGAACAATCGATTCGTCGGTAATAAAAAGAACAAAACGGCGACCACGCCGAACAGACTAAGTAGTGTCCCGCTCAACCTTGAATCATATCCAAGTTCCT
Organism: Exiguobacterium sp. s22; assembly: GCF_018617455.1. Classification (GTDB taxonomy): domain Bacteria; phylum Bacillota; class Bacilli; order Exiguobacteriales; family Exiguobacteriaceae; genus Exiguobacterium. The sequence continues at coordinate 137,970 of NZ_JACSKD010000005.1, read as the reverse complement.
GTACATGGAGCGGTAGTAAAAAGGCGAGTGCCCCTTGGGAAAACATGAGGAAGAAAGCACCCCAATAGGCCCGAACCACTTTCGGATCCGGCTTTTCCGGCGCCCGCTCTTTTTCTCTATTTATCTCGACCGTTTGACTTCGTCGCATCGTCACAATCGTCACGACGAGAATCACCCAACCGAATAAAGAGACGAATAAAAAAACGGTCGGTGGTGATGTGATACTGGCGACAATTCCACTGAACGCAGGACCGATAATGGCCGCTAATCCGACGAAACTACCGGTGATGGCTACTTTCTTCCCTTGACGATTCATTGCGGTGATGTTCGCAGACAAGGTAAACGCAGCCGGCACGATGAGTCCTGCCATAAAGCCGTGGACACATCGGACAAGCAGTAATATGGATGGCGACTCGACGAATTGGTAAGCGAGTAAACTTAAGCTCGTCAGGAACAAACCGAGAACCAATACGCGATATGGACCATTCTTGTCAGTCCATATACCGGACAGCACATTTCCAAACGTGTTCGTCAACGAATAAATTGCGATGGAAAAACCAGCGATAAATGAAGATGCCCCAACGGATAATGCAAACGTACTCATGATTGGAAGTTGGGCGAACAGATCAAAAAAAGCAAAAAATACGATTGTATATAATATAAAACGTGATGGCGTTTTCATCGAACTATTCCTCTTTCCCGTGATCTTATTCTTAGTCTAGCTGGAGCTCCAACCGTTTCATAGGGATGAATGGGTTTGGACACAAAAAATCCCTACAGCCAAAGACTGTAGGGAAAACTGTTTAGTTCGTCACTTCAACCGCTGTATCGAGAGCGACACGAATCATTTCATCAAACGTCGTCTGACGCTCTTCTGAAGTCGTCTCTTCACCTGTCAACAAGTGGTCAGAGATCGTGAGGATTGTCAACGCGTTTACTTTATGTTTCGCCGCAAGCGTGTAAAGACCCGCTGCTTCCATCTCGATTGCGAGGCAACCGAAGTCCGCCCATTTCTTAAAGTGATGGAAATCATCTTGATAGAATTGGTCTGCTGTGAAGATTTGTCCGACTTTGACCGGGATACCCGCCTTCTCTGCATTCATATATGCACGATGTAGGAGGTCGAACGTCGCTGTTGGTGCATAGTCCATTCCGTTGAAACGAACACGGTTTTGTCCCATTTCACTTGATGCGCTCATCGCGATGACGACATCACGCACTTTGACGTCTTCTTGAATGCCGCCCGCTGTTCCGACACGGATCAAGTTTTTTGCACCGTACGACATGATGAGTTCGTTCACGTAAATCGACATCGATGGGACACCCATCCCTGTACCTTGAACCGAGATCCGTTTTCCTTTGTATGTTCCCGTGAAGCCGTACATGCCACGAACTTCATTATATAATTCGACGTCTTCTAAAAACGTTTCCGCGATGTATTTGGCGCGAAGCGGATCCCCTGGAAGTAATACCGTTTCTGCAATTTGTCCTTCTTGAGCTCCAATGTGTACACTCATGTTTGAATTCCTCCTTTAAGCTTGTCGTTGAACTTGTTCCCGAAATTCGTTCGGAGTAACACCGACTTGTTTTTTAAAGACTTTTCGGAAATATTTGTCGTCCGAAAAGCCGACTGCTTGGGCGACTTCATAGATACGCTGTCTACTCGTTTCTAACAGGCGCTTTGCTTCGTTCATCCGAATCGTCAATACGTACTCAGATAAATTCACGCCATATTGTTGTTTAAATCGTCGCGAAATATACTCGCGACTTAAGTAAAACTGTTCACTCATTCCTTGCAAACTCAGTTCTTCCGCAAAGTGTTGTTCAATATAAGTTCCAATCTGGGCAATCGGATCTTCACTCGATTCATGTACCACGTCCGCCAACGCACGTGCCAACGTATCGTTTAATACATCCGGGTCGATCGGCTTCAACAAATAATCAAAGCTCCCGTATTGAATGGCACGCCGCATGTACGAATATTCATCGTATCCTGTCAACACAACGAGCTTAGAATATGAAGCGTGGTCGTGTACCCACTCCATCAGCTCGATGCCATCACAATGGGGCATTTGAATATCGGATAGAATTAAAGCCGGTCGTTCCTGCTCGATGAGCGCCTTCGCCTCAAGTCCGTTCTTTGCCTCGAGTACGGTTTTCACACCGAACCGTTCCCATTCGCCGAGTAATTTTACCGCTTCCCTTATTGGAGATTCATCATCTACAATCAACACTTTCGTCATGATGCCACCTCTTTATCCGTTGCCGGGAAACGCATCATGATTCGAAAACCGCCTGTTTCAGGTGTAGCCAACATAAATTCTGCCTCCCGATTATAGTTTAACATGAGTCGATCACGAATGTTTCGTAATCCTGTGCCCTCTGTGTCATAAAATGTCGAATCATTTTGTTCGATTCGTGACATGACTCGTTCCCACTCTTCCGTCGTCAAAGAACGACCGCTATTCTCGCAACGAATTACGAGTGTTGCCCCCTCATTCCATACCTTCACATCAAATCGATTTGCTAAAGCTGATCCATCCCGCTCGAACCCATGTTTGAAAAAGTTCTCTGCGAGCGGCTGTAAAATCATTTTGGGAACAATCCGTTCTTGAAGGTCTTCAGGGACTGAGACGCTCACTTGAAACTGATTCGGAAAACGCACGTCTTGCAGCCGAATGTATGAGTTCAAATGTTCAATCTCTCGTTTCAGCGTCACCATCGACTCTTCTGGATGCATCGTATATCGCATCATCGAAGAGAGTTGTGTGATCAATCGATAGACCGTCTTGCCGTCTCCCTTCAATGCCAATGTGCCAATCGACTGTAACGCATTGAATAAGAAATGCGGATTCGTTTGCGCCTGCAACGCCCGAAGTTCGTTTGTCCGATTTTCTAATGCCAGTTTATACTCTCGTTGAATTAAATCATCAATCCGTTCAATCATTCGCTTGAACTGTCTCCCGAGCACACCGAACTCATCATTTCCGAGGGAATCGAACGACACGGTCATATCCCCTTGCTCGATTCGCCATATATTTGAAGTCAATGTCTTGATGGGAGTCGTCAGTTTCATCGAGGCATAGGTCGCTCCGATCAGTGCCAATATGAGAGAGATGATTCCGACTAATAAAATAATGAAGGATGTTCGTGAGGCTGGTTCCGTCAAGAGCTGATCTGGGATTGACTTTCCAACGTAGAATTGTTGATGATCAAACTCAAATGTTTTTGTGATTTGATGGTGTTTCCCATCAGTCGAAAGCGATCTCGGTTGAATCGAAGAAGGAATCTCGCCATCCCCAAGATGGGCGAACACACGATTGTCCTCACCGACGAACCATAGACTTTCATCCGGACTATTTTGAAGAGAAGCCAACTGTCCGATGAATAAATCTTCTGGGATATCGAGTGATAGAATGGCTAACGGTTCATCCGTTTCAATTTTATCGAGTCTGAAATGAAGGGTGACGACATCTTCTTGTGTCACAATCGGTCCAAAATCATGATACGGGATGAGCGGATGTGACGCTTCAAGCAGGACGCGACTTTTCGGATTGTTCAACAACTGTTGTTGGACAGCACTCGGTTCTCGCTTCGAACGTGGTGACACCTTCATTTTATAAGCAGCAAATGAGTCCATATCTTCAAGCATCAACAGTTGAATTTGCGCTACATCTTCCCGAGACAAATACATCGCGAGGAGCGCACGTCTTACTTCAATCTCCGTCTCTCTTAATGACAACCCCGGTCCATACTCCAATATGTCCAATACGTCACGATCAGCGTATAGACTTGTCGGCAGTCGACTCAAGTCAGAGATATAACGTTCCATCTGACGCGTTCCCCGTTCGAGCGACCATTCGGTCATTTCGAGTCCGCGTTCACGTTCACGGTCTTGTACATACCAAAACGAAATGATTGTCGCGATTATGACCGGCACGATGATGGTCAATGCAATCATTCCCGTTAACTTTGTCCGAATGCTATTCACCGATATCCCCCCTACCTCACGAGTATATCACGCGTTATGCAAACGTTTGCAAAGAATTCTAAAAAAATCCCGCTCCTTTCGAAACGAGATTCAATCTGTCATTCATATGATTTCATTAATTCAACGATTGCCGGACCTTGTCCCATGTCTCGCGCTAAATCAATCGGTGTCATGCCTTCTTCATTTTCAATCGTGACGTCCGCACCGTTATCAAGTAAGAGGCGTACCGTTTCAGGATCGACGTCGTCATTATAGAACAAGTTATGAAGAGGTGTTTCCCCATATTCGTCTTGTATGTTCACATCTGCACCGTTTGCCAGTTCCGCTTCAATTTCTTCGTAGTTCGCATTCATGTACGTCAGCTCTTGAATCGGTTCACCTAATTCCGCTTCCCAATTATCTTCGAATTCTCCACTCATTGCCGATGCAATGATGTCAGATAAATCATCATTCATGACGAAATAAGTGATGATTGCCCCGTATCCGATGACCGTCAATAGAATCATTGAAATGACAGAGGCTCTTACATATTCTGCTGGTTTAAAGACCGGAACGTTTTCTTCACCGGCATGTGTCGCAATCGCTGCGATGCGTTTCGGTAACGTTGGATGTGTTGACAATAATTCACTAAACTTCGCAATGAATCCGTTCTCCCGACTCGCTTCATACAGATAGTCAAATTCATTCACTTCTTTGGCAAGTGGTCCACCGATGGCTAGGACGGTTAACGCTCGTTTCGCCGCTCCGAAATCTTGAAGGTAATGCGCAGCCATCCGGTCACACGTATATTCACAAGCACGGGAATAAGCGGACCCTAAAAACGGGATGATACTACCAAGCAAGACGACCCATTGCTTTTGAACATGGTTGCGACGAATATGTGCCAATTCGTGCGCGATGACAAACTCCACTTCTTTTGTCTGACCAGTCCGTGTCAATTCCACGACGTCAGAATATAAGATGACCATATTCTTCTGAAAAAATCGTGTGGCGAAAGCATTTAACAGGCCCCCCGCTTGTAAGATATAGACATCCGGCAACAATCGAATGCCCATCTCAGTCCCCACGCGTTGAACCAACTCATGAAGCTCTGTGAACTGACGAGGCGTCACCTTGACACCATTCGTCCGAATATATCCGATTTGAATCCAGTGCGTAAACAGCGAGAGTGCTACCATTGTCCCGATAATCCATAAGAAAAGTCCGAATGATACGATTGTCAGAGCGATTCCTAAAATCAAGACGAGTACGCTTGCAGCGACTAATAATGAGAAGTATAACTTTTCTCGTTTATGTACCAAGTTTGAATGTTCCATCTATTTTCTCCTTCTTTTTCCAAAATACATGTTTAATTATACCGTTCCTTCCAGAAGAAACAACGAAAAAAATAGAAACTGACGGATACGTCAGTTTCTAGCGGATGGTGACTTGATAGAGTTTGTCGTCTTGCGATTGTGGATTGCCACGTCCGTCCGTATTGTTCGAAATAAAATATAACGTATCGTCATCCAACCACACGTCACGAATTCGCCCTATCCCTTCGACAATCGTCGTGACTTGCTTCGTTTCCCGGTCGATGGCGACAAGTCGTTCGTTCCGTAGTGTCGCCATATAGACATATTGCGCATCGGTCGCAATCCCGGATGGCGCCCAAGACGTGTCCCCGACTTCAAACCATGGCGTGACGAGACCGTCTCGTTCCTCGTTTGCCTCAATGAGTGGCCATCCATAATTGTTCCCTTCTTCAATCACGTTGACCTCGTCATGTCCGCTCGCCCCATGTTCGCTCGCATAGAGAACGTCGTCAATCCGACTCAGTCCTTGTGGATTCCGATGACCCAATGAGTAGATCCAGTCGGTCGGTTCGCCGTCACCCGACAATGGAATTCGTAAAATCTTCCCTGCTAGAGACGATTCGTCTTGAGCGAGTTCAGGCACAAGTGCATCACCTGTCGTCACCCAAAGGTATGCTCCATCGATTAGCAAACGTCCCCCGTTATGGAAGCGCGCCCCCGGAATTTGGTCTAGCAGAACCCCGGTCTCTTCAAATCGTTCCCCGTCCCACGTCAATTCGACTACCCGATTCTGAATATTCCTTCCGGACGAGCCATACGTGTGGTACGCATAAAGGATTCCGCTCGACTCAAAATCTTCGCTTAGCGCGATCCCAAGCAACCCGCCCTCACCAATTTCGAACACGTCCTCGTTCAAGGTCACTTCCTGTTGTGTCGCACGACCCGAATCATCGATTACTGTGATGATGCCACCACGTTCCGATACGAGCCATCCGTCCGAAGTTCGAGCGAGTGACCACGGAATCTCCAAATTTTCAGCGATGGCGGTCACATCTCCAACGTTTAGCTCCGTCTCTTCACCGGTGTTTGGTTCCTGCGTGGTGGTCGTCTCCTCACGTGTTGGTTCTTCCGCAGGTGGTGATTCCGTACCTTCGTTCGTCGGTTCTGGCGCACATCCCATAAGAAACAATAGTGTCACAATCCCGATTTGACGTTTCATGTTGGCTCGCCTCCCTTTTCCTCATCATACCCTTGTTTTACGGGCGCTGTGAAGGTTCCGGTGGGCGGGCTGGCAAACGGGTTGCGATGATGAAGGCAATCACGGCTGCAATCATCGCCCCGATGAAGATACTGTTCAGTCCGGTCGCAATAATCTGTTCACCTTGCAGACGGACAGAAGCATCCAGCGTTTTCGTGATACTTTGATTGAAGAAGTCTTCTAAAGATACTTGGGATAACGCACTGCTTTCTTTAAAGTCGTTGAGCACGACAAAGTTAAAGACAGCTCCAAACACGGCGACACCGAGTGTTTGACCGACCGTACTTAAGAAGGAATTGGTCGCGGTTGCCGTTCCCCGCTGATGATAGGAAACGACGGTTTGCAACACGACGATGAACATCGGTTGCGACAATCCGAATCCTATCCCAGTCAGTGCCACCGCACCATATACCCACAAATCTGAGCTTGATTGAGATAAGAGTGTCAACGTGAACGTTCCGATGACGAGTAGCCCCATCCCAACTAACGCGCGGCGTCTTGGAGAGGCCACACCGAGTGTCCGTCCCCCGATAATCGAAGTGAATGTCCATGCAACAGACAACGGCATCAACATGAATCCAGCCTCGGTCGCTGTCTTTCCTAATACGGCTTGCGCCCAAATCGGGATGTAGGCAGACATGGAAACGAGCACCCAGGCCGCGAAAAAGACAGAACCGTTAATGGCCGCAATCGTCGGTTGTTTGAGCAAATCAAACGGCAATAACGGTGATTTTGCTCTTCGTTCTGACAAGAAAAATCCACCTAACAATGCGAGACTTAGTACACCGCTCCCGACGATGGTCGTCGTCCATTCATTCGTTTCACTGAACGTGATCAGAGCGTATAAAAACGCGGTCGTTCCTCCAGCGAACAAGAGTGCACCTTTCAAATCAATCCGCTCGCTCGTTTCAGCGACGGTTTCTTTGTAAAAGACGATAATCATGATGAACGAGAGTAACGCAAATGGCACGTTTAATAAGAATACGTAACGCCAAGACAACGTTTCGACCAAAAATCCACCGATGACAGGACCGAGCACACCTGATACACCCCACACGGCACTTAAGATCCCTTGAATTTTTCCACGCTCTTCATATTTATACAAATCTCCAATAATCGTCATCGAAATCGGGAGGACGGCACCAGCCCCGAGACCTTGCAACGCCCGAAAGACGATGAGTTGTTCCATGGATGTCGCTAAACCACATAACAAGGACGACACCGTGAACAATCCGATTCCAAACAACAAGACGCGCTTACGCCCGAACAAGTCTGCCACTTTCCCGTAAATCGGTGTTGAGACCGCCGTAAAAAGTAAGAAGGCGGCAAACACCCAGCTGACAAGTGCTGCCCCGTTCAACTCACTGGCGATGACAGGCGTCGCAACCGACACGACCGTCCCTTCAATCGCCGCTAAAAAAGTTGCCAGTAAAAGGGCAACGGTTACGTTTTTTCTCATTCATTCCATCTCCCCAAAAAAATAGTGGCGTCGGAAGGTTCCGAACACCACTTCAACTGTCTATTATTTTGTGCGAGCCGCGTCGATTTGACAAGTGTCATCTCTCAATTCAAAAAAGAATTCTTTTAGGCGTTCGTATGCGGCTCGTTCATCGTGGACATGTACCTTCCCACAAATAGCACCAGCCCTCATCATCCAGACTTCATCTGACAACATTGCCGCGACATCTAGTTGATGTGTTGAAAATACGATGACTGCTCCTCGCTCCGCCTCTTCGCGTAGTAAGTTTTGAAGCATCTGCATCCACAGCGGATCGAGTCCGTTCGTCGGCTCATCCAACAACAAGATGTCGGGTTTGCTCACCAGAGCCTGAGATAACAAGAGGCGTTGTCGCATCCCTTTTGAAAGTTCGGCAACGCGCTTCCGTTTATGTTCATACAAACCGACTCGTCTTAGTACTTCAGAATTCGGACGTGCTCCTTGTAAAAGAGCATAGTAGGCATAGGTCTCTTCGACGGTCCATGCTTCATCAAATGAGAAGTCATCTGGCATATAACCAAAACTATCATTGTATTTCATCCGCTGTTTCATCGTGTAACCATTCAACTGTATGGTTCCGGTGCTCGGTTTGATCGTACCGTTCATTAGATTCAAAAGTGTCGACTTCCCCGCACCGTTGCTTCCGCAAAGTGCAACGATTTTACCTGGGGCGATTTCTTCACGAACGGGATGGAGTGACCATGAATCGCCATATCTTTTTCCAACGTCCATACAGTTAATCATGTTTCTTCCCTCCGTACATGGCTGTCGAGGCAAGCCATAGCATGAAACCACTCGTCATGAGCAAGCTAGACCAGACTACGACATGCCCGATCGGTTGATTCATCCAATTCAACAAATTGAGATAGACATCCCCGAACACATCGGTTGATGACACGCTCGTACTTGCCCACACTCGCATCAAGTCAAATCCGTTTAGAAATAGTGCTACTGTCATCCCGTTCACTTGCATCCCATAAGGAAGTCCAGAAATGATGGTCACAAGAATCGTCGGCCAAAGTAAAATGAAGACAACCCATATGAGAAAGGCCAGTAGTATTGCTCGAATCCGTTTGCGCGCGAGTAGTCCGAGCAAGGTCCCAAGCGCTGTCGCATACATCGTCAATCCAATCGCATAAAACAACAGAATCATCCATGTTGCAAACGACTGTGCGACCACGAGTGAGGCAATGAAGAAAGCTAATAACAAAATCAGGACTTGTGTAACGAAAAACGAGCTGAATCGGATGAAGATCAATTTCCACTTCGGATAAGTAAATGTTGAAAGTAGGGTCAGTCTTTTCGACTCCCCTTCCTGCCCCCAATGAAGTGCTGTCGTCAGCAAAATCAATAAAGGAAGCAATAGACCAAGCACCGTGATGAGCGTTGCACTGACATTCGTATACTCTGCGGCAACAGGTAATGCTTGACCAAGTCCACCGAGAAGGACGAGCGTGAGGACCCAAGTCAGGAGAAAAGCATAATTCTCTCGTTGACGTAGACTACGTGCCCACTCCATCTTCCATAAAGACATGATTTACTGTCCTTCTTCTTCTGAGTCCATCTCCATGTCCATCTCACCATCTTGATCCATTCCGTCCATTGAACCCTCGTCGTCCATCTTCATATTCATCTCGCCACGTTCCCATGTATGATCTTTTAATTGATCAAAGTCCATCATCTCGCCGCCATTTTCATCGACATATGCTTCAGCATCTGCCTCTTTCGCAAACGAGAGTATGTTATAAGCCATCGGTGTTTTCGACTCTTTGTCGTAAACAAACATCGCTTCGTCTAACTCGACCCAATCTTTTGTATTGAAGTCTTTTACGTACATCGCAGCAATATCTTCTTCTTTTTGTTCAGGATACCAATCACGCATGAGGCAACCGATATCATCGAACGCATATCCCTTTTCATTTTCCATGATGGCTTCCGCTGCGAACTGCTGAACCATAATTTTCATCTTACATACTTCGCACTCGGTTTCACCCCATTTGATGTCAAACGGTTCTGCCGATGCACTTGAACAGGCTCCGAGTGCCAAAGATAGTCCTGCAACAGATAAAAGTCCCGCTACTTGTTTATACGATTTCATGTCGTTTCCTCCCAAATATCCAAATCATGATAATCAATCCAATACTGCTCAAGCTCCAAATTGAGCCATTCCACTTCCATGTCGCCGAATAGGTTTTCGGCGATAGATCGGTTAAAGATTCTTCTTCTGGACTTCTTAATATGTTTTCTAGCATAAGAAGACCTGGCGACCCATACAACAGTTCGAACGCTTCATAGGATTCCGTCAATAAGAACAAATACGGATCGGTTCGATATGGAATCTCGCTATACCCGTCATGAGTCAGGTCTAGTGTCGCACCACCCCAGACATTTCCTTGTACGACGTTGTCATGTGAGTCGACCGTCGTCACGGTTTCACGATTCCCCAACAAATTGTTCTGAAGAACCATCATCCCTGTTGCTTGTTTTAATTGGAACCCAATATCGTTCCCATTGATCGCATTCCGCTCAAGTGTCGTTCCTGCCGACTGCTCTGCGAATAAGCCAATATGATTCCCAAAAATATTCGTCATCTCAATCGTTGTGTCAACGGCCTCATATAACATCAGTCCCGTTGCCGTTCCTCCGAATTGGTCATGCACGTTCCCGTTTTTTAAAACGACTCGATTCGTTCCCATAATCATCGCACCGGTCAAATTATGATGAAGTTCGGGTACCGAAATCACAACATCTGTCGGAAACATCAAATGAATGCCGTAGCGCGAATGCGAGACTGTGGGTCGGACAATCGTGTGATTGGACCCGTTCTCTATGTATATCCCATCTCGTACCGTCTTCACGACAACTCCATTTAATTCAGCCGCTTCACTATTCATAAGAACGACCCCATCTGACTTTCCATTCCCAACCACAACGGTTCGAGTGACACGGACTCCGTAACTATCCTCAATCCATAGTCCAGTTCCAGAAGATTCAATGGAGACATCGAGAAGTTGATGTCCGAGGCCAGATACTTGGATGGCCGGCACCCCATCTTCCTCACACTGATGAATTGATACACGTTCGAGCATCGCTCCCGTTCCACGAATGATAAACGCAGGTTGCCCACAACTCGTATAGACTTTCCCATTTCCATCAAAATGTTCATTCGACTCGATGATGATGGGTTCAGTCAACGAAATTGAGCGTTCTTCCGCGTCAACATGTGGTACCCAACACAAAAATAGGATACAAATCAGTAATCGTTTCATGTCCCCTCCTTCTCAAAAGCGCTTACAACAATCATTCTACTGAAACCCCCACAGGTATGTGTGTGTTTTGTATGGGATTACTGTGACAATTTCTTCATAAAAAAAACACAGACGATGAAGGGGTCATTTCACCGTCTGCGCCATCCTTATTTCACTTTGTCTTGCCATACTTTCGTGAAGTCCTGAAGCATTTCTTCACCTGTTTTTTGTCCACCGACATATGCCTGCATGAGGGCACCATATTCGTTTACAGCTCCATCCGGATACTTGAACCAGTTCCAAGAGATGGTCTTCCCTTCATTCGAATATGCCAAAATGTCATCAGCGAGTGGTCCAAGATCATTGGCTTCAATCGATTTGAAGGCTGGGATGAACTTGAATTTATTGACCATGTAGTCTTTTCCAGTATCCGACGTCGCCATCCACTCTAAGAAGTCTTTCGCTTCTTCTTTATACTTCGAGTTTTTGTTGACGACCCAGTTGTTCGGGACACCGACCGGAAGTCGATCCATCTTCTCTGCGTCGTCATTGATCGGGATCGGAACGAAGCCCATTTCCATGTCCGGATTCACATCAAGGATCATCTGTTGCGCCCAGTTCCCTTGTTGGAGCATCGCTGTCTCTCCTTGGGCGAACTGTGTGACTTGTGTATTATAGTCCGTCGTCAACGGGTTTTTGTTTCCGTATTTAATCGTCAAATCAAACAGTTTTAAAAACTCTTGGAACTGTTCATTGTCTTCAAACTTCGCTTTATTCTCGTTCAATGCTTGAATGAACGCATCCGGGTCATCCTGTTGCGCCATTGGAATGTTTAATAAATGAATGCCTAAAATCCAAAACTCTGCATAACCGACAGAGAATGGTGTGATTCCTGCTTGATCTAACTTTTCAGCGGCAGCAGTCAATTCAGAAAGTGTTTTAGGTAACTCTTTGATTCCCGCTTTTTCAAATAGTTCTTTATTATAAATGAATCCGTATCCTTCTAGGTTCATCGGCATACCGTAAAGTTTACCGTCCATCGTCATCGGTTCTTTGGCGACTTCTGTCAAATCTCCGACCCACTTCTCACTTGATAGGTCCTCCAATTTGTCTTTCCATGTCTGTGCTTCTGTGAATCCACCATTGTTGAAGATATCCGGTTCGTTGCCTGAAGCAAACTGTGATTTGAGGGCTGCCCCATAGTCTGCCCCGCCGCCGACCGTTTGAACCGTGACTTTCACACCTGTTTCTTCTTCGTACTCTTTCGCCATCGCTTCAAGGTCTTTCGCAATCTCCGCTTTGAATTGGAAAACGTTTAACGTGACGTCTTTTTTGTCACCGCTGTCGTTATTCCCTTCAGAAGATCCTTCATCCGTGAGCGATCCGCCACCACAAGCCGCGAGTGATAAGACCATCCCTGCCGTCATGACCGCTGTCGACAATTTCCACTTCCGTTTCATCTCATTTCCTCCCTTAATCTCATCCATTCTTTACAAATTCAACTTTAAATGAAAACGCTTCCACTATGTAGGTGTCAAAATTGACGAATAGGGTGGAAAATGTTGCACAGAAAAAACAGGACTCTTTTACCGAGTCCTGTTCCGTGTTTCTTCTTATTATATTACAACAAGCTGATGCCGGCTTTTTTGCACGACTGAATGACTTCTTGCGGCCAGACCGATGTTTGCACTTCGCCGATATGACGAGCGCGTAAGAGATACATCGCAATACGCGATTGCCCGATTCCACCTCCGATTGTGAGTGGGAGCGTTCCTTCGAGTACCCCTTGATGGAACGGATACGCACGTTTCTCTTCCGCATCCGCTTTCTTCAGTTGCGCATCGAGTGCCACTTCGTCGACACGAATACCCATCGACGACAGTTCAAAGGCTGATTCGAGTTCAGGATGCCATACGAGAATGTCTCCGTTGAGTGACCAATCATCATAGTCCGCCGCTCGCCCATCATGTTTCATGCCTGAAGCGAGAAGATCTCCGATTTGTGAAATGAAGACGGCACCGTACTCTTTGCAGATTGCCGTTTCACGTTCTTTTGGCGTCATCGTCGGATACGCATCCTCCAACTCCTGACTCGTGATGAAATGAATCATCTCCGGAAGAATCGCTTCAATGCCGTACGCTTTCTCTACTTCCGCTTCTGTTTCGCGGAGCGCAGCGTAAATCGACTCCACCGTTGCTTTCAAATATTCCATCGTCCGTTCTTCTCGAGCAATCACTCGTTCCCAGTCCCACTGATCGACGAATAAAGAATGTGTCGCGTCGAGTTCTTCGTCGCGTCGAATGGCACGCATCTGAGTGTACAATCCTTCACCGACACCGAATCCGTAACGACCGAGCGCTTCACGTTTCCATTTCGCGAGTGACTGAACGATTTCAAGTTCATGTCCCGGATACATCGTATCAAACTGAATGATACGCTCCACGCCGTTCAAGTGATCGTTGACCCCACTCGCCGATTCGACGAATAACGGAGCCTGTACTTGAATCAGTCCGAGTTCACGTGAGACTTTCTCCTCAAAGAGTGCCTTTACTGCTGCAATCGTCTGCTGTCTTTCCTTCATCGTGCTTGTTGCTGTTGTCATTTTCCGTTTCCTCCAATTGTGGAATATTTGAAAATGAAGCCATGAAAAAAAGCCCTCCATTCCCATCGAACATGGGACGGAAGACTTCGGTTCCGCGGTGCCACCCAAATTAGTAGACGAATCTACTCACTTTTTCGAGACAATCATCTCGTAACTCCGATAACGGGGAGCGGTCCGGCTACGTCTACTGGCAAAGCGTTCGGGTAGCGACTCCAGGAAGTTTTTCGACGAAGGGTTAAGACCGGGCTCACACCACCCCCGGTTCGCTTGACTCACTACCTTCGTGTACTCGTCCTTTCGACGTCGTTCACAATTGAATTGAGTTCATTATTATAAATATTCTGACTAATGTCAACGGTTTTTTTCAAAAAAAATAATCCTCCGTGTAGCGAACGGAGGATTCCCTTGGGAGGGTTATTTAATCGAACCGCTTGTGATCCCTTTGATGATATGTTTTTGCATACCGAAGAAAAAGACCAGAAGGGGAACGATTCCTAACACTAAACCAGCTAACGCCAAATCCCACTGTTTCGTGTATTGTCCAAAGAAATAGAATGTCGCGAGCGGGATGGTCCGTAACTCGACATCACGAAGAACAAGTGATGGCAATAAGAAGTCATTCCAAATCCATAGGCTGTTCAAGATGACGATTGTCACCGTGATGGGCTTGAGTAATGGGAAGACGATACGCCAGAAGACACCCCATGTCGAACAACCGTCGATGATGGCGGCTTCTTCAATCTCCTCAGGAATCGACTTCATGAATCCGTGATAGAGGAACACCGAGATACCAGACCCAAAACCTAGATACATGACGATCAGCCCCCAATGACTATTCAACAGACCGAGGATACTAGACACCTTCACGAGCGGAATCATGATGGACTGGAACGGAATGACCATCGCAGCCACGAACAAGAAGAAGATCATTGTGGAAATCCAATGTTTCGTCCGAACGAGTTTCCACGCCGCCATCGAGGTGAAGATGACAATGACCGCATTCGCCCCGACTGTGATAAGGAGCGAGTTCAAAAAGACACGTCCATAATTCATCGCTTCCCACGCTTCTGTATAGTTCGACGTCAACCATTCGTTCGGTAAAGCAGACGTGTTCGTAAAGATTTCAGCCATCGATTTGAACGAGTTGGCGACAACATAATAGAACGGTACCAAATAAAGCAATCCGAGTAGAATGGCAACGAGTTCAATGACTCCAAGATTCCAAGAGTAGGTTCCTGGACGAAGCGGTCGCTGCGGAATACGTTGTGATTTCAAAGTCGGTTGATTCTCGACTTGATCTAGTTTTTCCGTCGTCATGCTTCCACCTCCCGTTTTTTCGTCACATACACTTGTGTCACCGTAATCGCAGCCACGACCAAGAAGAAGATGACCGCCTTGGCCGACCCGAGACCATAGTTGTTATTCACAAAAGATTCCGTGTAAATATTTAAGGCTAACATCTCGGTCGATTTAAACGGCCCCCCATTCGTGAGCGACAAGTTCGTATCGAACACTTTGAACGACCAAGAGATGGTCAAGAACAAACAGATGGTGATCGATGGCATGATCATCGGCAACGTGATATGTCGAAGCATCTTGAAACGGTTCGCCCCATCAATTCGTGCCGCCTCCATCAAATCAGTCGGCACGTTTTGTAACGCCGCGATATAGATGACCATGACATATCCACCGCCTTGCCAGATGGCAACGATCACGATGCCCCAAAAGGCTGTTTGCGCATCTCCGAGCCACGGTAATTCGAATAGACTCCACCCCGTCAACGCACCGATCGAGGCAAATCCCTTTACATAAATGAACTGCCAGATGAATCCGAGAATCAATCCACCAATCAAGTTCGGCATGAAGAAAATCGTGCGTAAAAAGTTCCGTGTCTTAATGTTCATCGTCAACAGGAGTGCCAACGAAAAACCGACGATGTTTGTCAATAAGACGGATACGATCGTATATTTCGTCGTGATCCAAAAAGATGCCCGAAACTGTTCATCTTCGAAGAACAAGCGGTGATAGTTATCCAATCCTACAAAATTTAATTCTCCTGTCACACCGTTCCAATCTGTGAAACTGTAGTAAATCCCATTGAAAAACGGGATGAGCACGATGGCGACAAATGCCAGAAAAGCAGGTCCGACAAATGCTAAAAAGCTCGCAGGTTTTTTCCAATTTCGTCTTCGTTTCGTTCGTTTTGCACGCTCAGTCATGTGTATCGCCTCCACTATCACTGTATCGTGCCTACCCTTTTATGAAAACGGATACATTTGACAGAAAGGGTGGAAAATATTGAACGAAATGAATGAATTTGAACACATCATGAGTTATGATAAAATCAATGATAATACGAACGGGTTGAATTAATACTGTCTCAATTCACTTTTTAACCCAATAATACCGAATGTTTTATATATAAAAAGATATATTGTTCGATAAATGGAGGGACTTTTTGAATGACAACGACGAAACCACTATCTGACCTTACGATTGCCCAACAAGCTGAAACCTTGCCGATAAAAGACATCGCAGCAAAACTCGGATTACACGAAGATGACCTAGATCTCTACGGGAAATATAAGGCCAAACTATCTTACGATGTTCTCGAACGTGTAAAAACGCAGGAAGATGGAAAACTCGTTCTCGTCACGGCGATCAATCCGACACCAGCTGGTGAAGGGAAGTCAACGGTGACGGTCGGATTAGGACAAGCATTAAACCAGTTAGATAAAAAAGCGATTGTTTGTCTCCGTGAACCTTCACTCGGCCCGACGATGGGCTTAAAAGGTGGCGCCGCAGGTGGTGGCTTTAGTCAAGTTCTCCCGATGGAAGACATCAACCTCCATTTCACCGGGGACATGCATGCCATCACATCTGCCCACAATACGATCAGTGCCATGATCGACAATCACCTGCATCAAGGAAACGACCTCGGCATCGATGTCCGACATATCGTCTGGAAGCGTGTCCTCGATTTGAACGACCGCGCCCTTCGTCATGTCACGGTCGGCCTTGGCGGTCCGGCTCATGGAGTTCCTCGTGAGGATGGATTTGATATTACCGTCGCTTCGGAAATTATGGCGATTCTCTGTCTGGCAGACTCCTTGAGCGACCTTGAGGAACGTATTAAACGAATCGTCGTCGCCTATGACCATCAAAAAGAACCCATTACCGCTGAACAAATCGGCGCTGCCGGTGCTGCGACGTTATTGTTGAAGGAAGCTTTTAAACCGAACCTCGTCCAAACGCTCGAACAAACACCTGCACTCGTCCATGGTGGTCCGTTCGCAAACATCGCACATGGATGCAACTCATTGATTGCAACGAAGACCGCATTAAAACTCGGTGAATATGTCGTGACAGAGGCTGGATTCGGGGCCGACCTCGGGGCCGAAAAGTTCTGTCATATCAAATCTCGAGTCGGTGAGTTGAATCCGGATGCGGTCGTCCTCGTCGCAACCGTTCGCGCCTTAAAGATGCACGGTGGCGTCTCGAAAGATCAACTTCACATCGAGAATGTCGGTGCAGTTGGAGAAGGATTGAAATTGCTTGCAAAACACATCGATACGATGAAAAAACTCGGACTGCCGACGGTCGTCGCATTGAACCGTTTCAATTCAGATACGGAAGAGGAGCTTGCAACCGTTCTTGACTGGTGTGCGGCGCACGGCATTCGTGCTTCCCTTAGCGAAGTGTGGGCCAATGGTGGTCTTGGTGGTCGACAGTTGGCTGAAGCGGTCATTGACGCCGTCGAGTCGAACGAAAGTAAACTGACGCCATTATATGAATTGAACGATTCGATTGAACAAAAGATCAAAACCATTGCTCGAGAAGTATATGGTGCTGCAGACGTCATATTTACAGCTAAAGCCCAAAAACAAATGAAAGAAGTTCAGGCGAATGGCTGGGTAAATCTTCCGATTTGTATGGCGAAGACACCATTCTCTCTCTCAGACGACCCTTCGAAATTCGGCTATCAACAAGGATTCACGATCACCGTTCGCGAATTGAAACCATCATTGGGAGCTGGATTCCTCGTCGCCTTGACAGGCAACGTGCTGACGATGCCAGGTTTACCAAAACATCCGGCAGCTCTCAATATGGGAATTGACGAATCTGGAAAAGCGATTGGACTTTTCTAAATAGGAGGAAGGCACATGATGGTATCAGAGTTGACGTATCCTGACGGGTATCAAACGGAAGTGATGCATGTTCGAGCAGAACAATCAATTGGAAAAATATTCATGTTTCATGGGATGCTCGAACATCATGAAAGATATATTGAATTTGCACACTTTATGGCAAACAATGGATACGATGTCTATGTATGCGACCTGCGTGGTGCGGGTACGAGCGCTCATGACCAACGAACCTATGGTCATCTCGAGCCAGGAACGGGATTTCAACAACTCGTCGATGATGCCCAATACCTCATCAATCAATATGAGGACGAGCGCCCGACATATCTGCTAGGCCATAGTTTCGGATCACTTCTCGTCAGACGACTCGGACAAGTCATGGGACACGCCCTCGCCGGTATTGTCGTCGTCGCTCCGCCACCCCATCCCGGAGTTGCGGGAGAACTCGGGCATCGATTCATCGCCACTGCGATGAAACGGAAAGACGAAACACACCAATCCAGATTTTTTGAACGACTATTGTTCGGCCGTTACAACTTAAAGTTTTTACCTGCTAGAACAGATAGCGACTGGCTCTCCAGCGTTCCTGACGAAGTCGATTCCTATCTCGCCGATCCGAATTGTGGTGGACTACCTTCTCTCGGATTTTTACACGAAGTGACCCGTGCCTCATTAGATGTCACGACATCTGCACGTATACATGAGCACCCGAAGTCACTACCTGTGCTATTCGTAGCTGGAATGGATGATCCCGTCACACATGACGGTGAAGGGTTAACCGGCATAATTCGAAAGTATCGCGATGCAGATATCGATCTCGCTGTGGCCACGTACGATCACGCCCGTCATGAAATCCTCCGTGAAATCCATCGTGAACAGGTGTGGTCCGATATCCTCACATGGATGAAACAAAATAAGACCCATTAATTTACTCAATCCCCTTTATCAGGGGATTTTTTATTTACCTTATTTTAGAAATAAAATTTTAATCATTTACCTTTTTTGTAATTCTGCTTCTTCTTTCCATTTTTTAAGTACGTTATACTTAGACCGCAATCATTTAAATCATGCTCTCTCATTCGAAAGGGGTAACATATTGAAATCGACACTCTCACGATTAGGAGTAGCTACGATTGTCTCAGGAACGATTTTGAGCACTCTCGCACCACTCCAATCATATGCAGCAACATCTGAAGGAACAGTCAACACACCCATCTTAAATGTTCGGTCTGATTCGTCGACGACATCTTCAATCGTCGGCAAGTTAACGGAAGGAACAACGGTAGATGTGTATGCCGTTAACGACGAATGGGCACAAATCAACTTTGAGGGTCAAAAACGATACGTCTCATCTACATATTTGACGATGGGATCATCCCTCGCAAAAACGTCTACCACGTCTGCTACATCCGCTTCATTATATATCGCTGAAATGAACGTTAATCTTCGTTCTTCGATGTCGACGTCTGCTTCCATCGAAACGGTCATCCCAAAAGGATCGCTCGTGACGCATCTCTCGACGCATGGTGCTACAGGATCTTGGTATAAAGTACAATTCGGTACATATACAGGATATGTGGCGGCACGATACTTTAGCGAAACGAGCCCTACATTTTACGCGTCCACGACAGCCGTTCTTTATGATAAGACCGGCACTGGCGCATCAAAAATTGCGACGATTCCAGAAGGCGCAAAAGTCACATACTTGGACTCTTTAGGGGCGACGGGGTCTTGGTACAAAATCGAATACGGTTCACTCGTCGGTTATGCACCGGCACGCAATTTTACAGCAACACCACTCACAGCCGATGCGGTCACGACATATTACGCTGTGAAAAACGTTGCGCTTTACAACGGATCAGGAACAGGCGCATCAAAAATTGCCACCATTCCACTCGGAGCAGAAGTGAAACGTGTATACGTAAACGGGTTGAGTTCATCTTGGTATAAGGTTCAGTACGGGGACACGGTCGGCTATGCGGCTGCACGTAACTTCTCGACATCAAAACCTGAAGCCGTTGTCAAAACAACCTATTATGCGGTTCGAGACCTCGTATTATACGAATCATCTGCTTCCGGAGCGGCTCGTCTTCGCACAATCCAAGAAGGAACAAAAGTCGTCCAAGTGTCGGACGCCAACTTATCGGACTCTTGGTTCAAAATTGAATATGATGGAGTCACCGGCTTCGCTGCCGCTCGCCATTTTTCAACGAAGGCACCTGAAGAAGTGACAATCACACCATACTTCGCCATTCGAAATGTAGCGATGTATAGCTCGTCTGCAGCCGGTGCGACGAAGATTGCGACGATTCCGTTTGGTGCACAAGTGGAGCAACTCTCGCAAAGCGGGCTCTCTAGCTCTTGGTTCAAGATTCGTTATGACGGAAAAACAGGATATGCGGGTTCTAGTCACTTCTCATTGAAAGATCCAGAGGTCGTGGTGAAAACAGATTATTACACAACGCGTGATGTCGTCTTATATAACCGTTCGGATGCGGAAAAAGTGAAGATTGCAATCATCCCGTTCGGTACAAAAGTTCAACAAGTGTCGGAACCTGGTCTCACGGAACGATTCTTTAAAATCGAATACGGTCCAATCTCAGGTTATGCGACGGCGGACTACTTCTCGAAAACGCAACCGTCAGACGAACAATACGAAGAAGAACGTCAAGTTCGAATCTATGTAGATGGAAACGAGCCACTCAACGTTCGGTCTACACCTGAAGTAACGACAGCAAATAAAGTTGGAACGCTAAATACGGGAACAATTGTCAATATCAAACCGATTGTCGGTTCGAAATGGGCACTCCTTACGAGCGGGACGTATAGCGGCAACTATATTCATACGGATTACGTCGTCCCTGTCACAACGACTCCGCCTGCGACGGGCATCACGAAGAAAGTCTCGTATACGAGTTATCCGATGACAGTTCGACAGATGGCAGACCGTCAAGTAGCTCAATTCGCCCAAACGGATGCACATCGATACGATGAAGCATACTTACCTCGCGCTTGGGTGAGTGTCAACGGTTCGACAGGAAAGATTGTGAAATCTGAGATGACTGTCATTTCAGGCTTAGGTACTGCTTTAAAGATGACGGCTTCTTCAAGCTCGTCCTCACTCATCACTATCCCATATGGTGCGTCCATTCAATATGTTGACCGTTATACTTCCGGTTCAACTGTTTGGTATAAAGTAAAATACGGCACGATGACCGGATATGTAACACCGAGTTCAGTCGTCGGAACCGCCAACATTTTGAGCCGTCCAATTTTAACATCTCATGCGTACGGTCAAATCAATACAGGCGAAACCGTTACGATTACAGGGCAATCTGGCACATACTACATGATTTCATATAAACGACCGGCTGGACACAACATCCGAGTATTTGATAATACATGGCGTCGCGCATCAGTTGACGATCTTCTCCCATATGTCGACCCTAGTCAGATTGATGCGAACTCTCGATCATTCTATCAATTCTTAGATTTGTCGAAGAGCGCCGGGACAACTGCTACTACACTGAACAAAGTCCTCACATCAAAAGGAACGCTCAGCGGACAAGGTCAAGCATTCGTGGATGCGGCTAGTATGTACGGCGTGAACGAAGTATATCTTCTCTCGCATGCCCTTCTTGAAACAGGTCATGGCACTTCCCTTCTCGCAAAAGGAGTTCCTGTCGATAAAGATGGTAATGCATTGATCAACTCGAGTGGTACTCGGATTTATCCAGAACGTCCTGTTGCGGCAACCGTCTATAATATGTACGGTATTCAAGCAACCGATAGCAATCCACTCGGAAACGGTGCTAAATACGCCTTCGAACAAAAATGGTTCTCTCCGGAGGAAGCGATTATCGGTGGGGCTTACTGGATCGGAGCTAGCTATATCAATCATCCGACGTATAAACAAAATACATTGTACAAGATGCGCTTCAATCCTTCTTCACCAGGAACACATCAGTACGCAACCGATATCGGTTGGGCTGCGAAACAAACGACAAGCATCTATAATATCTATCAATCACTTGATGCTTACACACTCAATTTCGATGTACCAAAATATCAGTAACAAAAAGAGACACACGCCTCGTTGGCGTCGTGTCTCCTTTTATGTCCACTCGATTGAATCGATGATGGACTCGATTTCCATTTTTTCATCGGTCACTTGATCGGCTACGTAAGTTAAAAATAAGAGCCGCTTCCCATCGGTCAAGGACCAGACGTCTAAATGCATGCCGTCTTCAATCCCACTCGCGTAGGCCGTCGTCATATTCGACGTCTCACCAGTCACACTCGGTGCGACTTTCACATCAATTGGAAACTCTCCTAAGAACGTATTTAATTCGCTCAAAGCAGATTGCGTCGGCTCTTGCGAATCTTCTGATTCATAGATCGAGATTTGAAGCGTCCCTTGCGCATCCGCCTCTGTTGAATAGAAGCTCACGTAGTCTTCTTCTTCACTGTATTCATAATGTTCCGGATATGTCAGGCGGAACCACCCGTCAATTTCGTACTCTTTCATGCTGTTTTCTCCTTTACTTGCTTAAATGCCATCCCAGTGACCATTTTCGATTGAAGTGCAAACTTCAATCGTTCTGTCACATAAAGACGTTGGCTATTTACGTCTTGGGCAATCATATGTCCAAATAAGTTCATACGGACAGTTTGATTGGATAGGAAATAGAGTCGGTCCGCACTTAGCGGACGATATTCGTTCGAATGTTCCAAGTATTCGATTTCAAAGCGGCGGAGGATGTTGAGCGCGCAGTAACGGTCGGTTTTCCCAGTACTCGTATGAAGCTCGACCCGAACGAGCTGAACGTCATACGGACAGACATTCATAAAGATCGGTCCCACTCGCTCATGAATCAAGAGGATGCCCATATCGGTTTCAATCAAATCAGGCAAGGCTCCTTCGTCTTGCGAGATACTCAACACCACGTACGGTCGGTTTGTCGGCGCGAGTAATTCCCCTTTATAAAATCGAAATCGCTGAATCCCTGTTAAAACTCGGGCACGCCAAGCACTCCCTCGAGCCTCGGCTTCCATCCGATACAACCTCTCTCCCTTCACACTTACTCCCCCTTCACTTGTTTGAGCGCATCGACGAACGTTTCCCATTCCAGGTTGTCACAAACAACCTTATTTTCCAATCCCCATTCTTCATTGATTGTCAAACGTACTTCGTTCGATTCATGATGACGGATGATTTGAAGATCTCCTATGCGTATGGCATCCGGACGGATATCAAACGTTCTACTCGGTAGTCCAATCCATTTGATTCGATTCGAGCGCAACACAACGTGCCATTCTTGATCGCGATGGATTGAAAACGTCCAGCTACGGAGAGACACCGATGTGTCCGTCTGTTTTAATTGCTTCAACATCCGAAATCCTTCACCCATCAGTCGTAAATAGGATTTTCGCTCACTCATATCTGTTTTCTCCCCTTTTTTCTATTATCTTCGTTGTGGACAGGATTCTGCAACCTAAAAAGTTTTTTAAAAAAGGGTTTGCAAATTCAATTTGATATGCTATTATATCAAAGTAACGTTAAGAGCAAATACGTTTTGCGGGTGTAGTTTAATGGTAAAACCTCAGCCTTCCAAGCTGATGACGAGGGTTCGATTCCCTTCACCCGCTCCATATTTTTCTCTTTGAATGCGGGTGTAGTTTAATGGTAAAACCTCAGCCTTCCAAGCTGATGACGAGAGTTCGATTCTCTTCACCCGCTCCAATATCGACATATACGCGAGAACTTCTCGCACACATACAATGCACGGTTGAGACCTTGCAAAAGCAGAAAGTCATCAGACTTTCTGCTTTTTTTGTTGTTCTTCTAAATAAATTGGGAAAAGAATGAGTGACTCTAATCAAATGAGGAGGAACCCCATTGATTCAAGCAAAGCTGCAATCTTTCACCGTATACGAAAGTGCGTTGATGCGAACAACATCAACCCTCATTGATACTCCCGATGCCATTTTATTGATTGATCCGACGTGGCTTCCCGAAGAAATTGCGACGATTCGCCGTGACATCGAGTTACAGCGTCGCAATCGTCCACTCTATGTGATCTTCACGCATCATCATTTCGATCATATCATCGGCGCTTATGGGTTTACGGATGCAACCACAATTGCCTCACAAGCTTTTGTTGAGGCAGACTCGTCCGATCAACTTGATGAGATTCGGAAGTTTTATGAGCAGCATTACATCGATCGTCCCATCAAAAAACCCGATATTGATCTCGTCGTTGAACCTGATCAGACTTTGTTAATCGGTTCTGTACCGGTTACATTCCTTTCTACACCTGGTCATGATGCGACACATATGTCCGTTCTCATCGAGTCTATGAATCTACTCGTCTGTGGGGATTATGGTTCAAACATCGAACCCCCTTTTATCGAGCACGATTCCACGGCATACCTCGATACGTTACAGACGCTACAATCAATCATCTACGAGCATGAGATTCGTTGGTTCGTACCCGGTCACGGCGACCTGTGCGATAATCGAAGTCAGATGATTGAACGATTGAGTGCGGCCGAAGAGTATATATTAGCACTTCCTGAAGACCGCCATTGGTCCTCTTCATGGCCAGAACATTCTTTTTTCGACCGTGTTCATGAACGGAATCGAAAAATGGTAGAACAAAAAGAGACCGATCGCCGGTCTCGTCAGCAAGACTATTAAAAAAATCGCAACGTCTCCCCAAGACGTTGCGATTTCCCCCTATGTAGACCTATTTCTTTGTGACGCGTTCTGAGCGGACCGTGAACATACGGTCAACCCCATAGACAGTTACTCCCGTCAAAGCAAGTAACCCAATCATTGCAGAAGAAAACATGACCATCCCCCCATTGTTCACAGTTTCGTCATAATCACCCCGTGGTTTTATTATAGAAGACAGAACCCAAAAAAGAAAGCGTTTTCTTCAAACTTCTTTCACATTTACCATAACGTATCCTTTCCGTTATTTACCACAATACATCCACTCTGACTGTACAGACGTTTGTAAAGATGTGTAGCTTTTGTGTAATTTGGGAATAGAGGTGTAAGGATAAAAAAGAGACAGAAGCTGCTCGTCGAGGAGGAAGAGGTATGATTAAGTACGGTACATTGGTACGAATCGAGGGAAAATATGCCGTATTGAGATGGAATAACGGCTCAAGTTTCATCCCTAGACGATTCCTACCGTCCGAAGCACGTGTTGGTGATACAATCATCCGAGACAATCATCATTACTATCTAGAAGAAGATATGACTCCCAACTTTGATGCATTGATCAAGCAACATTATAAAAGCTGAACGATTTGCCCAAATCTATCGGGCAAATCGTTCAGCTTTTTTTTAGAGATCACCTTTCTGCATCAATTTGTTCTCGAAGCCATGCCTCGTCGACAGGACCTGTTTTCTTCGCGACGATGATACCATTTTCATCGAGCACGTACGTTGTCGGTAATGCTACGACACGATATTGCTGTTCGACAGTTGCTTCTTCATCTAACAAAATGGGAAACTTAACCGGGTACTCTTCTAAGAAGGCTTCAACGTCTTTTTTTCCACGACGTTCATTCTTCGTCACATTTATTCCGAGAACGGGAATCGCTGTGGACTCTTCAAAAGACACAAGCTCCGGAAATTCATCTCTACAAGGCGGACACCAAGATGCCCAAAAATTAATCACGACCGGCTTCCCTTGATATTGAGAGAGGGTAAGTGGCTCCCCTTCTAATGTTTTTAGTGTGAAGTTAGGTGCTTGTTTCCCCACTTCAAGCCCCCCTAACACCGATTCGTCTTGGACGATGGGGGCAGTCTGGTCTTTCTCTAGCGACGTCATATATTCGTCATATCCCTTATAAGCAAGTCCTGCAATCAATAAAAGGATTAGCGTTCCCACTACAATTCTTTGTAAGCGCATGATTTACCCCTTGTTTGTTTTACGTAAGATTTCTACACTTAACTTATCATAAACCGTAAAGGAGCGTGTAAATCGTGCAACTGCAAAACGAAAAAATACAGATTACCCTAAAGGCACAAGGTGCTGAGATGACGAGTTGGAAAGTATCCGGACATGAATATTTATGGCAAGGTGATCCGACCTATTGGGGGAGACAAGCTCCAATTCTCTTTCCAATTGTCGGTCGGTTGCTTGATGATCAATATGTATACGACGGAAACACCTATACGATGAGCCAACACGGTTTCGCCCGCGACGCCACGTTTGACATCGAATCATCATCAGCCACGTCAGTTCGATTCACTTTGAACGATACATCGGAATCGCGTCAATACTATCCATTCCCCTTTACATTAACCGTCTCGTATCAACTAGTCGGCGAAGAAGTGATCGTGACGTATCGCGTCCATAACCCAAGTGAAACGGTGTTACCGTTTAGCCTAGGTGGTCATCCTGCATTTAATATTCCGTTCAATGGCGGGACATTCGAAGACTATACGATTGATTTTGGGGAAGTCCGCTCACTCGATCGCTATCTGTTAGAAGGTCCTTATTTGACAGGCGCGTATCAACCACTCGGAGAGCGTCAGTACATCCCTCTTACCCGATCATTGTTCGATGACGATGCGCTGATCTTTGAGAAGGTCGAGTATGCCGCACTCCGACATCAACCAACAGGAACGGCTATCGTGATGGAAAGCCCGTCCTTCACTCATTTCGGTATTTGGTCCCCACCGCATAAAGAAGCTCCTTTCGTCTGCTTAGAACCTTGGTTCGGACATGCAGATTATAAAGGGCACCGGAAAGACTTCCTTCACAAAGAAGGAGTTCAACTCCTTTCGCCAAACGAGACGTTTGAAGCGAGTTACACCTTATATGTCGAGAAATAAAAAAGCAATCCGACGAGACGTCGGTTTGCTTTTTTGTTAGAAACGATCTTCCTGTTCCACTTCATATTCTGATGGTGGCTTTTTCATAATGATTGCCAGAATGATATAGATGAGGAGTCCCGGACCTCCTAGAAGTGCCATCGCTACGAACAGAACGCGCATGATGGTGACATCAACTTTTAAATAATTTCCGAGTCCGGAACACACTCCCGCAATCATTTGGTTACTCGGGTCTTTATATAACTTTCGTTCCATGTCATCTTCTCCTCAGTTCATTATGATCGTTGTGGGCGACGTAACGTCGTTCTTCCTCCGTTCGCCACTTCTCCACGTCCTTCAAAATCAAGCGCTTCGTTAATCGGCGTACTACCAGATTTGATTTCAATTCGACGACCATACAAACCTCGGTTGTCGAGAGATGCTGCGATGACCGTTGCGACATCTGTTTCAGAAATCGTCGCCCCATCCGCATCACTCAAGTCTTCAGATGCTTCGATTGAACCTTTACTCGGTTCATCGACAATCGTCACTGGGCAAATGATCGTATAATTCAAACCGCTGTGTTCAATATATTCATCGGCGGCATTGTTAGCTGACAAAAAGTTAAAGAGTTCTTTCGGGGCTGCGTTCGGTTGGTCTGCGCCGTATGCACTCAGTAAGACGACATGACGCACCCGCTCTTTCTTCGCAGCATCGATGGCATTCATCGCGACGTTTCGGTCAAGCAGTTCGATTTCAGCGCTCGAACCGTCCGCACCGGCAGTTGCTGCGATAATCACAGCGTCTTGCCCGCTCGTCGCCTCATGAACTTTCTTCTCAAGTTCGTTCTCAACGTCAACCGTCAATACATGCGCACCCATTTTTTCATACTCTGCTTGTAGTTCAGGATAACGAATTAAAGCGGTCACTTGATGGGTTTTCGCCAGACTCTTCAGTACACGTTTCCCGATCTTTCCTGTTGCTCCAATGACTAAAACTTTCATTCAAATTTCCCTCCTCAAAAGAGTAGTTCATTTGTTTAAAATTCCTCTTTCAAGTCAGAATCAAACCCTTTTCTTTAAATTATCTGACAGTGTTCTTTAAATTATCTGACAGTGCCCCAAATGGATAAATCAAGGGCATCACGAATCGCCTGCACACTTTCTTCTAGCGGCTCATAATAATAGATGTCATTGATGTAAGCATCTTGACCCTCGACTTGCATCTTGTTCACCTCAGGATTCGAGATCATCGTCAATCCGACAGAGGCCATTTGCAAGACGTTCATCTCTAGCCCCATCTCTTCTTTCATGAAGCGATATGTCGCCGGAATTTTTGTCCATCCTGATGGACTCGCCAATTTTTCTGCAACAGCCGTCATGACTTCTGTTTGACGATTAGAACGGGCCCCGTCCGTATCCGTTTTACGATGTCTCGCATAGGCAAGCGCCATGTCTCCATCCATCGCATAAGAAACACCTTCCGTATATTCATACGTCTGGTTAAACCCTTTCTCACTGAACGAATGCGTCGCCGTGACGTTGACTCCGTCAATCAAATCAATCAATTCCATAAACGATTCGAATGTGATGACGACTTGTCCATCGACCGAGGCATCCGTCAATTCTTCGACAGCACCGATTGTACATTCCGCTCCGCCATAGGCAAACGCGTGCGTAATTTTATCCCCTTCTCGGTCAGGTTCACACGGGATTGCCGTATACGTATCCCGTGGAATCGATACATTTTGAACCGTACGTGATCGGGGGACGAACTCCATCAACTGCAAGGAGTCTGTACGAGATCCCGACAGCGATTCTCCTACACGTGCATCACTTCCCATGATCAGGAACGTGAACGGGGAGGTCGCCACGTATCCGGCGACAAGCAAGACAATTAGGAGAAGTAGAGCGACTTTCCCTTTCCACTTTCGCTTTCGTTTGCTTGGTGGTTTTGACGCTGAATCCACTTCTCGCTTTTGTGGATTCGAGGGTTTGGATGGTCGCGTCGCTTGGTTCGATTTTCGTCGAGTCGTCTTTCGTTTCGAAAGCGACGGGATTCCTGGCATCTGTTTTCGGCGCGCTTTCGATTTCTTGTTCTCCGATTGTGCCCGTTCCCGAGACGATTCGTTTAAAAATGGATGTTCGGACTGATCAGACATCTGCTCCCGATGTTCCTGTTGCGACGGTTCACCCATCCCCTGTTCGTCCGGTTGAATCGACTTTTCTTGTTCTTGTTGTTCGAGTTCACGCTTTCTGCGTTCCACTCGTGATAAACGTTTATCATCTTTCATCATTTAGTCCTCAACTTTATCAATTTTTCTCTATTATCCCGAACCCACCTTCGTCTGACAACGATTCTTGTTAAAATCCGTCTTAAGCATGAGAGGAAAGGATTGTT
The DNA here is from genome assembly GCF_018617455.1 of Exiguobacterium sp. s22. GTDB lineage: Bacteria > Bacillota > Bacilli > Exiguobacteriales > Exiguobacteriaceae > Exiguobacterium. Next base: position 108,697 of record NZ_JACSKD010000005.1, on the reverse strand, counting down.
TCAGATGAAAACCGGGAAAGGAATAATAATCGGTGTCTGCCCAAATCAAATGTACCATTCTCACACATATATGAAAGGAGGAGAGCTGATGCGCATCGGGAAATTACGCGTGCTGTTAGAACAATACGGTGAGGCCACATTACGCGATTTACTTGTTGAAATGTACCGTCATACTCCTAAAGATGTGATTGACGACCAAGAGTTCGATTTTATGATTAGTCAGTTCACGCGTTATAAAGAAAAAAAACATTCTGAAGAGCGGCATTCGCTCTCACAAACTCTAACATTGGCTGAACGATTCGTCGATTCCGCGTACGAACATTTATATATCCGTCAAAATCAAGTCATGTCCGAACGCGACCAAAAAAATTGGTACATTCATGCTAAAAAAATTATCCGTGACCTCGGTCATTATGCAGAAGAACACATAGAAGCGCGAACGATGTATGAAGAAATATTTTACTTGTTATCTACATCGGCCGGGGAAGAACCTCTCTTTTCAACGAGTGACCCGTTCCGTCTCTTAAAAATTTCACAAGTCACCATGCTCCAAAAACTGATCCACTACTATCAGCTCGATGCCCCGATTGATACCGTTTGGATTGACCGCGCTTTATACACCGCGCTCCACGTGCCAAAAGATGTTGATTCTACACGAATCGAATTACTCTCAACGTTACCCATCGAACACAGTCCTGCCAACACAAGAAAAATTCTTCACTCTCGACTTTTAAAGCTTTGCGATCGCATGTTAGAAAAATCTCAAACAGACGATACAGCGCTCGAAAATTATCAAGCACTGAAAATGCTAGAACTTCGCCTGCTTGTGGCAGAAGGCAATTTAAAAGAGGCGGAACAAAAACTGTTCTCCGAATATATCCCATTCTTTTCTCATCGCTCCGAACCATTTCGGGTCTATATCGACTTTTTAGAGAGCCACGGACACACCAATGAAACGAAACGTTTAAAGCGCATTGCCAAAGAAAAACGAATTCGCTTGTGAACTACTCGCCACTTATTTGCTTCGCAAATTGAAGAGGGAGCTTCTTGGGAAGACCGTACTTTTATTAGCCACGATTATTTACCAAGCTCGTCGGGCAGTCCCTGCCCTGAATGGTTGTCAGTCGGCCAGCCTCAACAGGTTGATGCTCGCGTTGATGTCACGGTCATGATGCGCGCCACAGGCACACGTCCATTCACGGACATCCACCGTCTTCTTCTCGCCTTTTACGCCGCAAGTGGAACAGATTTGAGTGGATGCGTACCAGGGATCCGCCTTGATGAGCGTCCGTCCGTAGAAGTTTGATTTGTATGCGAGTTGCCGGACGAACTCGTACCAACTGACATCTCCGATGGACTTCGCCACCTTGTGGTCCTTCATCATGTCCTTCGATGTCAATGTCTCCACGACGATGACTTGGTTCTCGTCAACGATCCGTCTTGACAGCTTGTGGAGGAAGTCCTTGCGTTGGTTGGCGATCTTTTCGTGTTTCTTGGCGAGGATCAGCCTGGCCTTCTCACGGTTCTTGCTCCCGATCTTCTTGCGTGACAAAGCGCGCTGCGCTTTCTTGACCTTCGCTTCGGATTGTCGGAGGAAGCGAGGGTTGTCGATCTTCTCCGAGACCATCGCGTCGTTCGTCATGACGGCGAAATGTTTTAGGCCGAGATCGATCCCGACCTTGTTCTCGGCTGGGATCCATGGTTCATCCTCCTGTTCGACGAGGATGGAGATGAAGAACTTGCCGGTCTTGGTCATCGAGACCGTCGCCGACCGGATGACGCCCTCGAACGGGCGATGTTGTGTGAACCGCACGAACCCGACCTTCGGCAGCCGAACCTTGCCCGCCTCGATGCGGATCGTACCGTGCTGGTTGTTCGTCGTGTAGGAGGCGCGCGACCGCCGTCTCGATTTGAAGGCCGGGAAGCCGCCCGTCCCGGTGAAGAACTTCGCGAACGCCGTGTCGAGGTTCAGCTTCGCGTTCGCGAGCGCGAGGCTGTCCGCCTCGGCGAGGAACGGGAACAGGGGCTTGTAGGATGCGGGTGTCGCCGGTTTCCGTCTCGTTCCGCTTCCCGCCTTCGCCTCCTCGCGGATGGCGATCCGGTCCTCGAGCAGCTTGTTGTAGATGAAGCGTGTGCAGCCAATCGTCCGGACCAAGAAATCGGCCTGTGCCGACGTCGGATGGAGCCTGTATGTGTAGCCTTTCAGCATGTCCGTCCTCCCTTCAGAAGATCGTGATGTGTCCTCCTCGTCCGATACCCGCGGAAGGGGAGGGAGAATCTGACGGAATCACGAACTTTTGTTCGTCACATCTGTCATAGGGAGAGCAAACTGTTGGACCGGGCGATTCATCTCCCACCTACGCCGGGCTTCGCCCCGAGACGCTTAGAGGAGGGAGAATTCTCGCCTGATTTAGTTAAAAAAAGGGAGTCAATCGATGGGATCGATTGACTCCAATACATGATATGAACGAGGGGTGTTCATTTGAAAAGGAGGACAGAAAGTTGGTGCAGAACTTTCTCCCTACATCTACTAGTATAAATGAACAATTGTAACCGTTACCAAATCACTTATTGCATTTTTGTGAACGATTTCACGTTATTCAATCGTATTCATGATTCCCAGCCCAATGACAGATAACAGGACGATTAATACGAATACATAAACCATCTCATTCGGCGATTGAAACCCTTCCTGGATCTCAACGTCTTCTTCTACAATGATATTCTCATGGATGACCACCGGTTCTGTCTCGGCTATCACAGTAGACGGGATCACGGTCATCCAACATACAGTAGCCAATATCAACTGATAGATATATTTCATGATAAACTCCTACTCTTTGGTTTCATTGTGAATAAGTATAGCACGTCTGTGTCATCCGATGCTGCGACATTTGATGAAACTCACACTTCAAGAATCGAGATGGATCGGTTTTCCTATATTCAATGATTACAATCTATTTTTCTATTTTCTTTTCATGGAGTTCATTACTTTTTCTTTAATCAGGTGTCATCATAACGCCATACACGAATCGACTAGATAACGCTTACAATTTATATAGATTCATCATCCAATGAAGAAAGAAGGATTCTCTGTGAAACGAGCACTACGTTTTGTAGAATGCAGGCAATTACCATTACAAGAGCGTATTTCCATTCAAACGTTATACTCTTTTACCAAATCCCCCATTCTCCTTTCGCCTCCTCGTCATCACCATGTATACGTTGCGTTAAACAAGAAGATTCCGCTAGCATCCATCGTCGCGAACGACGAACAACTTGAAGCGTTTCACTCGATTCAACTCTCTCAAGCGACATATAACGATCGCCATGTCTTTCGCGGACTTCTCAATCGAATCACCTATGAGCGAAGTCGAGAAACAAAACACCCAATCACCTACTATCTTCAAGAGCACGACACACAGAACCAAGATAAATTTCGAGTTTATGAAGCGGCCGGCTTTCAATACTTCCATCAAACGAAGATCTATCGACTGCCTCTCATTCCATGCGAGAAGAATACCCATAGATACTGGACACTCGAGTTAATGGATTACACAAAAAGAGCGGAATGGCTCGTATCTCGAAATACCTACAGTCATACTCTTCCGGAAGCCGTTCCGATGACAGATGAACGATTCGCACAAGAATCTCGCCAACAAACGCTTTTCTACACATTAAAGTGGTGTCAGCAACCAATCGGCTTCATGAAAGTACGATTACATATGTATCATCTTTCTATACAAGAGATGCATCTAGAATGCGAGGCTCCACAGATACGAGAAGCCATCTCTTTCCTTCAACATAAATTTTTCTATGGGTTTCGCTACATCGATGAAGCTCAAATCTCCGCAACAAGTCTGCAACCTGATTTGACGTACGCCCTTCTTCAACATGGCGCTCGAGTCTCAAACGCCAGTAGCTATGTCTTCACTCAGGAAGTTCCACCGACTCCGATTTATTCATGAATGACAAAAGACGTCGAGTCAGCCAACTCTTTCTCATTGGAAAAAGTGGTTCATTCGACGTCTTTTATTCTGCAGCAGTTGTCGACTCCATCGCCAAAGGCGGCATTTCTTTAAACAGTTCTGTTCGGAGTCCCGTGTCTCTCAAATCGAGCGATTCAATCCGATCGAATTTGATTTTGCGATCGACGACATTAAACCAATACGTGATGTTCGGTTCATCCTTGAAACGAATCGCATAATTCGATCCATTCAAGTGAAAATCAACCTCGGTAGACAGCAACTCCGCCGGACCAATCTGTTTATGGGTGGTCAACTTTTCAAGTACGACCTGTTCTTCGTTGATGCGATAATCGACAAATGTCGCAAGCGAGAGTCCAAACACAAATGATACTAGGGCGAATGCGCCCACCAAACCCATCGTGATTTTCCCGTTCATTTCGCGGTCCCTCCCTCTTCTATTATATCGGATACGCTTGAAACGTTGTGAAGTGACATTTTGTTCAACTTTAGGCACACTGTGAAGTGAGGAGGAATGTTTATGCATATTGATCATACTGGAATCGCCGTCCGAGATTTAGACGAGGCGATTGCATTCTATACGACCGTCTTAGGAGGAAAACTCGTGGATCGTTATACGAACACGGCAATTGGGGTTGAGACCGAGCTGGCCGTCATCCACATGGGAGAGGACGTCATCGAATTATTACTCCCGACAAGCAAGACGAGCCCGATCGCTCGATTCATGAAAGCTCGAGGAAAAGGGGTTCACCATATCGCATATCGTGTAGATGACTTGGACGAAGCGATTGCCACCCATAAACAGAATGGCATCACCTTTTTAGAAGACACACTGCGTACGACGGCAAAAGGAAGACGACTGATTTATATGGATCCCCGTCATTCAGGTGGTGTGATTACTGAACTTTGTGATTATCCTAAAGAAAAGCAGTGAGAGGGTCTCTCTCACTGCTTTAACATGGTTCCTTCAATCATTTGACGATTTTTCTCTTTCAACCGTTCGTTGTGCGAGGACACCATTGCGGTAGCGGTCGCATTCGGGTCAATGTAAGTTTTGGCCCGATTCACTGCATTCGCCGCATCTTGGAACGCTCCCGCGATCAGATGTACTTTCCCTTCATGCGTGAGGATATCACCGGCAGCATACAATCCCGGTACGGATGACTCGCTACCTGAGTTCCCTTTCACATAAAACCCATCCTTCATGTCGACCTGTAGTTCGCTGTTCCGCAGCAACTCCGCGTCTTGCTCATATCCGTGATTGATGACCACTTCATCGACGTCGATTACGTTCGTCTCTCCTGATTCGACATGAGTCAAAAGAACTTGTTGAATCGATTTCCCATCGTGAGAAATCAAATCTGTTACTGTAGATTGAGGGCAACAGTTGACTCGACTCTCTTTAATTTTTTCCACTTGCGCCTCATGTCCACTGAGTTCTTCTTTTCGATACGTCAACACGACCTGCTCTGCAATGGGCTCGAGCGCATTGGCCCAATCCACAGCACTATTGCCGCCACCCGATATCAAGACACGCTTGCCTTTAAAGCGTTCAAGTGATTTAACCGTGTAATGGAGGTTCGACAATTCGAACCGCTCCGCTCCGCTCACTTCAACCTTATGAGGTTTGAGGATTCCGCTCCCGGTCGCAACGATGACGGTTTTGGAAATGTGATGACCGTTCGTCGTGTCAATTCCGAATAAATCGTCTGAACGTTTGGAAATCGACTCCACCTTCTCGCCAAGAAGGACCGTCGGAGAGAAGGTGAGGCCTTGCTCGACGAGTTGGTCAATCAGTTTTGCCCCAGTCGTCGGAAGAAGTCCACCTACATCCCAGACCATTTTCTCTGGATAGACGTGTATTTTCCCACCTAAAAAAGGTTGAAATTCGATTATTTTTGTCTTCATGCCTCGTAAACCGCTGTAAAAAGCGGCATACAATCCAGCAGGTCCCCCACCGATAATCGTCACGTCGAATACTTCCTCGTTCATCGCCGCACCCTTCCTCTCTATATATAAAAATGATAATCATTCTCATTAGATGATAACCTGTTTCACTCGCTTTGACAATTTTTTTCGAAGATCGTCGCTATGCATTTGGTTTTTCCTAGGCGAAGGTCGGGTAATGAAACATGAATCAAAAGGGAGGAAGTATGTGATGGATTGGATGAATCTCCTATTAATCGTCGTGTCATTTTTTTGGCTAGTTGAGACGTGGCGATTTCGTAACCGGAACGAGGCAACAGATGGTAATGTCGAGCGAAAGAGTTTCTACTTCGTAGCAGCGGCGATGATTGGTGTGTTCACCTTGTCGATTGTCTTCTCTATCATTTTCGAATCACAGCCCTCAACGCTTCAGCGCATGATTGGACTTATTTTTTACATAGCCGGTGTGTCGTTACGCTATTGGGGTATTTTCCATTTGCGTCATCAATTTACACGACACGTCGTTGTTCGACCGGAAGACGAGCTTGTCAGTTCGGGCCCTTACCGTTTTTTACGTCATCCTCTGTACACGGGATTATTATTGCTCTCGTTCGGGTTTTCGCTATATTTTATTCATTGGGGAATCGCCTTAATCGGCGCAGGTCTTACCTCACTCGCGTTATTGTATCGAATTCGAATCGAAGAAGGCATGCTTGTCCGTCATTTCGGTCAGTCTTACCAATCCTGGTCGAAAACGCGCAAACGTCTTTTTCCCTTTATCTATTAAAAAGGAGTCCGGCTCATCGCCAGACTCCTTCGTTGTTTAGACAGCATATTTACTGAGTAATCGGACGACGACGGCTCCTGCGATGAATGCGAAGATACTGAGTACCCACATGATTCCTGAATTCGGGAGGCCAGGAAACACGACAGCGAGCGAACCAATGACTAATCCGATAATGACGGAGAACGTCATTCCCGGGAAATTCGCCAATAAGTAGCGAATGACTTTACTGCTCACAATAAATCCGACCGCAACACCCGCACCGACAATCCCGATAATCATCAGGTTGAAATTGGAGATCGCACTGATGACCGTTGGATAGACGCCAATCAATAGTAAGACGAACGACCCGCTGATTCCAGGGAGTAACATCGCCATACTACCAAGCCATCCCGAAAAGAACAACAAGAGCGCGGTTCCAAACGTCACGTCTGTAATGATAGATGAGTCAACAGGATTCAAAAATGCCATGCTTGCGATGAGTACGGTTGCGACAATCATCGCGATGACATGAATCGGGCGAATCGACGTCCGAGATTGGAATTCCACGAACAATAAAGGAATGATTCCTAAGATCAACCCGATGAAGAAAAATTGTGTCGGTTCATGATATTCCAGCAACAAGTATTCAATAAGGTGACTTAATGCGATGATCGCGGTCCCCATCCCGATTGCTAACGGAATTAAAAAGCCAATATATTTCTTCCAATATCGGCTAAACACGCCGCTAATCGCTTCGATGAGTTGATCATAGATTCCTAAGATGACAGCGATTGTCCCGCCACTCACACCGGGAATCAAGTCACTCGTTCCCATGGCCATCCCTCGCCAAATATTCTTCCACTCCATAACATTTCTCCTTTGCGTGTATCTTTCTTCAAGCATTTAGTATAGTCGAGAACAATTATTTGCGCATCCGCTTTTAGACCGAGAACGGAGTCGAATCGACTTCTTTTTTCATATAGTCAAATCGCGCGCCCGAAATGTCGATTTCCTTTTCCTTTTGAAATCCGAGACGAGTATATAAGCGATGCGCCGCAGGATTTTCTTGGTCTACATTCAATGTGACGACGGGTACACCCCGTTCCTTTGCAACCGTCACAATATGTTCGATTAACTTCGTTCCGATTCCACGACCTCCGAATGCCTCCGCGACAGCCAGCGAATCGATATATTGAACGAACCCTTCCGTCTCGACATCTAATTCTGTCGCGCTCCCATGTGCCGTCAACCATTCCCGAATCGGACGATCTAACGCTTCCGCCTCGTCCCCTCGATACGAAATGATCATGCCAGCTACTTCCCCTTCTATATCGGCGACCCATATGTTTTCGTGGCTTAAACGATTCTTCGGTTTCTCCACCCACATCGCCAATCGCTCTAATACTTCATCGGTATATGTCGATCCCGTCAACGTGTACGCAATCTCATGTATCGCCTGGTACATGAGGGGTGCAATTTGTTGACTATCTTGTTTTGTCGCTTGTCGTATCTTCATGATTGATCCCTCCATCATTTAGTCTAGCATAGCTGCCCACAACGGTAGTTTGTCTGCACTCGTTTTGTGGCATCATATAAAGAGAAAGGGGCGAAACGAAATGAGAGCAATCATTACTGGAATGAACGGCACGGTAGCACCGGTTGTTGCCGAAACTTTACAGCGCCATGGCATTGAAGGGATTGCATGGAATCGTGAGCAAGTGTCTACGACAGACGAACAGGAGATGCGACAATTCATTGAAAGCGTCCGTCCGGATTATTTTTTACATATCGGTATGGGACCGGTTGAATGGGCTGAGACGCTCGCTCGTTTATGCGGGGAGATGAAGATTCCGTTCTTGTTCACGAGTACAGTGTCGATTTTTTCAGATGATGTGACCGGACCCATCTCATCGGACACGGCACCAGATGCTGAAGATGATTATGGAAAATATAAACGTGACTGCGAACGAGCCATCGTTCGCGTCAATCCGGGTGCTCAGATTGTTCGTCTCGGATGGCAAATTGGGGATGAAGCCGGATCGAACAATATGATGGACTATTTTACGAACGAGATGAGACAACGAGGCGTCATTCAAGCGAGTGAGCATTGGTATCCATCTTGCTCATTTTTACCGGATACAGCAGAAGCATTATTCGAAATCTTGACGAAACGCGGGCCCGGCATCTATCAGCTAAACGGAAATGCCAACTATTCCTTATACGACATTGCTGTCGGGCTAAAAGAGCTTCATGACGCCGATTGGCAGATCGAATGCACGGATGAACCGAAACGAGATAACCGAATGATTGACCCATCCGTCCCCATTCGTCCGATTTCAAAGCGTCTCAAGTTGCAAACGAAATAAACCGTACCCCATACAAAACGCCTACTCAATCAAGAGTAGGCGTTTGCGTATTCGAATTATTTTACATCAGCCAATCGCAGTTTACTTTTTGGTAGACTCGGCATATCAACGAAGCTATAACTCAAGTCTTGAGGAGGAACAGTATACGAGAATTCTTCGGTAAACAATTCAATGACTTGTTCAAGGATTGCAATCGTCACGTGCTCCCCTGCACAACGATGTCCAAAATCGACATCTCCCCCTCCTTGCGGGATAAAATTGAACGGACTCTCCTTCCAGTCCATGAAACGAGCAGGATCAAATTGATCGGGTTCTGTCCAAATCGAGGAGTCGTGGTTTGTTCCATAGAGATCAAGGAGCGTCAGCGTTCCTTCAGTAAACGCGTATCCGTCCCATTCAAAATCGGTGTTGACTCGAGCTGCCGCAACCGGAAAGAACGGATAGAAACGTCTCACTTCTTGGACAAATGCCGTTTTTGAAATCTGTCCTTGCCCTACTCGTTCTCTTTCTTTAGGGAATTGATGAAGCGCTAAGACCGTAAAGAGGACATAGACCGAGATGGCAACAGTCGGTCGCAAAATGTTTAACACTTCAACAGCCACTACTTCTTCAGGCAACAGCTCACCAGATTCATCTCGATGCCACGAAAATTCATAAAGTGCCGTCTGTTTATTCGGTAACAATCGATTTGACCGTACTTCTTTGACCATTTGTCGAATCCACGCTTCAGCGGAACTTCGTGCTTTCCGCCCTTGCACATACGTCGGACCTAGGGAGGTACCCGATTCAAATAACAATCTCATTTCATCGGTCCGCTTCGCTACTTCGTCTCGCGCAAGCGGAACTCCAGACCATTCACAGACAGCTTTCATCAATACCTGTTGCGCCTCGTCATACAAAACAATTTCTTCTCCAACATGTCGGATTCGTTTCCACTCACGGTCCGTCAGCCGAAGCAGACGATCGATGTTCTCTTTTGTCATCAAGGACATGAACATACGTTTCCTGAGCGTATGTGCCACCCCATTCAACGTTTGCACCCCATCTTCCCCGAATAGTGTTTTGAGAAGACGTTTCGGCGCGGCATCCTGACGTGTAAATTTGTCCGCATCATAAAACAAGGCAGCTGCGTCCTCTCCTCCAAGACAAATCACACGCTCCCCGAGCAGGCGCGTCTCAAAGATGTCGGATTGAAAGCTCTTCCGTCGATTGGCGACGAACAAATATCCCTCTCGTAAAAAATCGACACTATGGTCGAGTCCTTCTTGCTTCGGTATGACTTTTGCCATCTACCTCACCCTTTCTCTTTTTTCGAACTATAAAGGATGTTCCCCTGTTGTTAGCGAACAAACCTAATATTGAAAGGAGCGAGTGATATGCTACCGTTCTTACTGACTTTACGTCGAATCGTACGAGGGATTTGGCGCGGACTGCGTGACCCTGAGTTCCAAGTGTTATTCAGCCTTGCCTTTCTCACCATTCTGTCCGGTACACTTTTTTATACACGATTCGAGGCGATGCGATGGTTAGATGCACTCTATTTTAGTGTCATCACGTTAACGACGATCGGGTATGGTGATTTTGCACCGCAGACTGACATCGGGAAAATCTTCACAATCGGCTATGTCATCACGGGGGTCGGTATCATGGTCGGCTTTATCACAAAGGTATTCGACCATTTACAAAAAGCACGGCTCGATGAATTAGAAGCAAAACAAAAGACACCACCCTCGGATTCATGAGGCTGGCGTCTGATCATTTAAGACACTTTTCGGTTTTCAATTTCAAGTTGTTGATTGAAGCGTTTCGTTTCCGCGATGACGACACCCGACAAGAAGAGAAGACCAATCAAGTTCGGGATGGCCATCAGACCGTTAAAGACATCGGACAGTGCCCAAACTAAGTTCAGATTGGTCGTCATGGCACCTAGCCCCGCCACAAGGACAAAGGCAATCCGATATGGAATGATTGACTTCTGCCCAAATAAGTAATGAATCGATCGTTCCCCATAATAAGACCAACCGAGCACTGTCGAATAGGCGAATAAAACAAGGCCAATGGTGACAATATATCCCCCCGCAGGACCGAGGAACAATTCGAATGTAGCCGAAGTCAATTCAACCCCTTCTAATCCCGTACCGATTTGGCCACCCATGACGAGTGTCAATCCTGTCACCGAACAGACGACAAGCGTATCTAAGAAGACTTGTGTCATCGAGACGAGTGCCTGACGACCTGGCATGTCCGTTTTCGCTGCTGCTGCAGCGATTGGGGCAGAGCCGAGACCCGCTTCGTTCGAAAAGACACCGCGTGCGACCCCATAACGGATCGCAGCCCCAATGGCACCCCCACCGATGGCTTCCGCACTGAACGTACTGCTAAAGATGAGTGAGAACGCATCCGGAATCAATGAGTAGTTCATAATCATGATGACTAAACCGCTTCCTAAGTAGAAGGCGATCATAACAGGTACAAAGTAACTGACCACTTTCCCTATAGATCGAACGCCTCCTAAGATGACGGCACCCGTAAAAATCATAATGAGAATCCCTGATATGTATAATGGTACGTCGAATGTCGTTTTAAGCGCCAATGCGACGGAGTTTGTCTGAACCCCGTTTCCGATACCAAACGCCGCAATGGATGCGAATGCCGCAAAAGCGACCGCTAACCAGCGCTGATTCAATCCTCGTTCTAGATAGTACATCGGCCCACCGGCCATCTGACCTCGTTCATCGGTCACCCGATATTTGACGGCAAGGACCGCTTCCGCATACTTTGTCGCCATCCCAAAGAATCCAGAGACCCACATCCAGACGATGGCACCCGGACCTCCTAATACGACCGCTGTCGACACCCCGACGATGTTCCCCGTACCGACGGTTGCCGCAAGGGCGGTCATGAGGGCTTGGAAGTGACTGATGTCCCCTCTCGAAGATTGATCTTGGTTTTTTGAGAACGCCAATTTCAACGCATACGGTAATTTAGTAACTTGAATCCCACCTAGACGCACCGTCAAGTAAATGCCTGTCCCCACAAGCAAAATCAAGAGCGGTGGTCCCCATACAAAGTTGGATGCCGTACTCACCCATTCACTAAATGATTGCCCCATAATAAAGTATCCCCTTCCCCGAAAAATAGTGTACGCCTCTATTTTTTCAGAATACTTAGAACAATGCAAAAGTATTGTACTAAAACAATAGTCGAATTAATCTTCTGTATAAAAACAGCGAGACGAATTTAATCGTCTCGGTGCGACTCTGGTTTTTCTCGTTGTAAAGGCGCTTTCCAATCGAATGTATCCGGCACATAGTCTAGGCCACCTGGGTGGAACGGTTGACACCGAATAAGCCGACGTGCAGTTAAATAGCTTCCTTTGATGGCTCCATGTTTTTCAATCGCTTCAATCCCGTAATGTGAACAGCTCGGATAAAATCGGCATGTTGGTGGTTTTAACGGTGAAATAAAACGTTGATAACCTTGAATTCCTTTTACGAGTACACGTTTCACTCAAATTCGCCTCACTCTTTTGAATTAGAGTCATCATAACGCGATTTGAAACGTTTGTCATGTTCATCGATTCATGTAACAAATCGTTTTCCACCTCTTTACACATGAGCAAGATGGGCGATATTCGAGAGCAGGTTTGTTATGATAGTCAACATAACTATTGACCGAATCGAAAAGAAGAGGTGACGAATGATGAATCAATTATTAATGGTCGGTGCAGGATCGATGAGTGAGGCACTCGTTCGAGGGTGGATCGACTCTGGAATCGAACCAACACAAATCACAATGACGAACCGTAGTGACCGGGAACGGTTACTCGCATTGCAAAGTGAACTCGGTGTTCAAGTCGTCGAAGAAGAAGACGTCAACGACTATGACATCGTTGTACTTGCCATGCAACCGGATGGCGTCATTCCGTACGTGGAATCGAAAGAATGGAAGACCCCATTACTCGTATCGGTTGCGGCCCACATCGAACCAAGTCAGTTAGAAGAAGCTTCCGGTCTCCCTGCCGTATGTGCGATGCCGAATACTCCTGTTGCCTATCGTAATGGAATGACGGGACTATGGTTTGGACCCGAGACGGACGAGGCGGATCGAGAGAAAGCGACTACTCTCTTTGAACGAGTCGGTCGAACGGCAGTCACCGATGCGAAGACGATGTCTGCCTTCATGGCAGCAGCAGGTTGTAGCCCAGCCTTCTTTTATGAGATTGTCGGTGCGATGACACCGGTCTTGACCGATGTGGGATATGATGAGGCGACGGCTCGTCAAATTGTCGCCCAAGCGATGAAAGGCTCAGCTGAGTTACTTTCACACGAGACACGCGCAACGAATGAACTGATCGCTGACGTGGCTGCTCCCGATGGACCGACAGACCGAGGCGTCGGTGTACTGCGTGAGCGTAACCTTGCCGACGTGATGGCTTCAGCCTTACGTGAGAGCGCTAAAGAAGAGCATGAAACGATTGAAAAGGCGTAAACGATATTCGTTTACGCTTTTTTATGTTCACTCGACCTTATTCATTATCAAATATAACTTTTTACATGAACAATATTTCACTTTTCCTGTGAACGTGATACGATAGCGAATGAGAATCGTTATCAAAAGATAGGAAGGGTATTATGAATCGATTACGTCATATCACGTTGAATCAAACCGTCATTCTATCTGATTTGACAAAAATTGATGATCGCTTGCGCCGCCGAATGATTTCACTTGGATTTTATGAAGGGTGTTCGGTACGAGTAAAACGAAAAGCTATTTTTTCAGGACCGCTCACGATTGAACAAGTAGATCATCAACAAATTATCGCCATCCGAAGATCAGATGCCGAAAAAATCGGAGTGATTGTGCCATGAATCAACGAATCGCATTGATCGGCAACCCAAATACAGGAAAAACTTCATTATTTAATCGATTGACAGGCTCGTTCGCCCACGTCGGGAACTGGGCAGGCGTCACAATCGAACAAAAAGTTGGTCAGTTGCACGGGAAAGTTGGACAGCTCATCGACTTGCCCGGTGTATACGACCTAGACCCGCTCTCAGCAGATGAGGCCATTGTTTCTCGTTTCCTACTTCACGAACCGTTTGACGGGATGATTAACATCGTCGATGCCTCGCAGCTAGAACGAAACTTACAACTCACGCTACAACTTTTAGAGATGGGGCGTCCGCTTCAAATCGGCTTAAACATGGTTGACGTAGCGGAAAGTCGTGGGATGCATGTTGATCTCGACAAATTAAAAGCACTCCTTCAAGTAGATGTCTTCCCCATTACGGCACGAACGGGAGATGGATGTGATGTCTTGCTCTCATCGATCCAAATGGAAAAACGTCAACCGTTCGAGTTGAACTATGGTCTTGAAACAGAAGAAGCGATTACACAAATTCTTCGTTTAACGGGCCTTTCAAGAACAGATCGTTGGATTGCGATTCAATACTTGGCTGGGAATCGAATCATCGTTGACCATTTAGAGACGTCCTTCCCGGATGTCGTCACCGTTCGTAAGCATCTCGAAGCCACTCTCGGACGTTTTGCACACGCACATATCACTGAGCGTCGTCGCGATTGGGCGAAACAGATTCGACACCAAGTCATTGAAAACCAAAATGCACAGGACGTGACGATGACCGATCGTATCGATGCCGTCGTGACACATCCCATTTTAGGTTTGCCCATCTTCTTCGGGGTCCTGTATGCGCTGTTTCATGTGACATTCAACTGGATTGGTGCACCGCTCTCCGATGCGTTAGACGGACTATTGTCTGGTCCGATCACATCAGGAACGGTTTGGATGTTAGAGGCTGTAGGCGCTTCTCCATTCATTCAAGCCCTTCTCGTAGACGGCGTCATTGCAGGTGTCGGGGGCGTATTGGTTTTCGTCCCGCAAATCTTTGTACTCTTTTTCTTCATTTCATTTTTGGAAGACTCGGGATATATGGCTCGAGTCGCCATCGTGATGGACCGTTTCATGCAACTCGTAGGGCTGAACGGAAAAAGCTTCATCCCGATGATTATCGGGTTCGGATGTAACGTCCCTGGAATCATGGCTGCCCGAACGGTGGAAGAGGAACGAGAACGTCTTGTTACCATCTTCATCTCACCGTTCATGTCTTGTTCGGCCCGACTTCCGATTTACGCTGTGTTTGCGGCAAGTTTCTTTGCCACTCATCAAGCGCTCGTCGTTCTCTCGCTTTACATGCTCGGAATTCTTCTTGCCTTGATTGCCGCTAAAATCTTTACGAAGGCACTAGCCGCTGAAGATCAGACAAGCTTATTCATCGTCGAACAACCCCCATATCGTGTCCCTCAAGGACTAACGTTGTGGCGTAGCACTTGGCAAAAAGCCAAAGGTTTCGTTCGAAAAGCGGGTACATTTATTTTTGGTGGTTCTGTGTTCATCTGGCTACTTGCCTATTCAGGTCCAAATGGCTTTGATGTACCGATGAACGAGAGCTTCTTGGCCCTGATCGGTGGATTGATTGCGACAGTACTCATCCCTCTCGGATTTGGGACTTGGCAAGCAGGCGCCTCGCTCATTACCGGATTCTTGGCAAAAGAAGTTGTCGTGTCTACAATGGCAATCATCTATGCGGTCGGCGAATCAGATTTATCGGAGTCGCTATTGCCCATCTTTACCCCGCTCAGCGCCTATAGCTTCATGGCATTCGTTTTGCTGTATGTCCCTTGTTTGGCGACAGTCGCGGTCATCCGGCGAGAAGTTGGTAGTGCCAAGTTGACGTGGTTCGCCAGTTTATATGGTCTTGGCGTTGCCTATGTCGTGTCGCTGATCATTTATCAAGTTGGTCGCTTATTCGGATTTGCGTAAGGAGGAAGATCATGTCATTCTTTGACCTACTCATCGGATTCATTGTTTTTGGATATGCCGCATTTTCACTTTACCGCTACACACGTAAAGCAAAAGGCGGGAAATGTGCAACATGTGAAATTGAACCGACCTGTACAACGGCATGCGACGCAGCCGATTGGGATAAAATCATTGCGGAAGCTCTACAAAAAGAACCTTCAACTTTGCATTCAACCACGAAAAAAGACTGAATCGAATTCAGTCTTTTTTCTTATAGCATATGGATCGTCGTGACAATCATCGCGACCACAAGAATGCCAGGCAATAAGTTAGCCACTCGTATTTTTGTAATACCAACCAAGTTCAAGCCAATCGCCACAATCATTACCCCACCGGTCGCGGTCATCTCTAAAATAAAGCTGTCCATAAGCGACTCTGGAATGAATTTCATGATTTGAATGGCGAGTAGTGCGATTCCGCCTTGATAGATGAGTACAGGTACAGCTGAAAACATCACACCGATTCCAAGTGTCGAACTTAACACGAGGGCTGTAAAACCATCAATCAAGCCTTTTGTATACAATACATCGTGGTCGCCCCGTAACCCACTGTCAAGTGCGCCAATGATCGCCATCGCTCCAATCACAAAGATGAGCGTGGCCGTCACAAACCCTTCCGCTACACTCGATTGACTCCCAAGACGCCGCTCCAGGCGATAACCGACTTCATTCAACAATTCATCTAACTTCCACCATTCCCCTAGCGCAGACCCGACGACAAGACTTCCGATGACAATCAAGAAGTTTTCACTTTTCATTCCCATCTGAATGCCAAGCAAGATGACCGCAAGTCCGATTGCGGCTGTCACCGTCTCTTTCATCCGCTCTGGAATACGATGAAATAAAAGACCTAACAATGCCCCGATGACGATTAATCCGGCATTGACGAGCGTTCCCGTTAGCACCATGCAACATTCCCCGTTTCGTTATGTATGTTAAGGAATATACCAATTGCTTTCGTTTCATGTCAACATACAAAAAAAGAGCCACTTCTCGCAAGAAGTGGCTTCGCGGAAACCCATGTTCCGGTGGGTTTCTCGAGGGTTTGGCACCCAAGTGATTCTGACTGGGCTCGAACCAGCGACCTCTACCCTGTCAAGGTTATGGTATATCTTCTTAACTAGTTACACATAATTACAAATAGTGACTGAAACCCTTATGTACCAACACTCTTTAACATTCTATTTCTCAATCAATGCTATTTAGAAACAACTAGTTTCATTTAATATCCCTCCGAAATCCCTCCAAAAAAAAGAAGTGACATGAATTCATGCCGCTTCTTTCCCGTTCAGCCAATTAAAAAATATCTCACGACTCACTCTAAATTGTTTACCTACTTGAACAATGTAAAACTCTTTACTTTTCATCAAATCGTATGCTGCGGACTTACCAATATTCATAATTTTCGCAACATCATCCGTACTGAGTACCAAAGGAACTTCTTTTTCATTTTTATACAAAAAAAACACCCCTCTTTGAATTTAGACAAAAATATCCCGTTACCCATAAAAGTGTAAGAAGATATTTAAATGTCTTTTTTCAAATTAGAGATTTATATTTGTAAGAATAGAATATACCATCAAAAAGCAACTAGAAAACATATAGGATTAATTTAAACTGTAAATGAAAATTAAATTGTAAATAAAAAATCAATATGGTGGACGATACAAAGCGATGTAATGTTAATATTTTTCTTATATTAATATTACTACAGAAATTAAAAGTGTGCAAAGGAAAAAAGATGTATTCTATTTCTCCCTTGCATTCTTAAATAAATTCTCTAGTTCATTTAAAAGTTGATCCATTATTTCTTGATTCGATTTGTTTTCAATTCCGCTTCTATCAACATGATTCAAGTTACCAATATAGCGATTCTCATTCAATATTTTTTCATTTTTATCAAGTGATCCATCATTAATCGATTTCTTAGACATTTTTATTCAACTCTCTTCTTTGTTTTTTTCTTCATAATAAGATCCTTTGGTAACTTCCATTTTTCTTTAGCAATTGCCTTTTATATCTCTTAAATAATCGATTGAATAAGTGTTTGCGACTTTTTAATATTAGTTAATAACACTGATATTCCTTGTTCCCGTTAAAAATATTCTTTATTTTTTATTCAATAAATCAATTCTTTGTTTTGCCTATTTTTCATCAATTTTAGACAACATACCCTAAAAACAATTAAATGCTGGAGCATACCGTGGAATTTCGATTTTATTCGATTAAATCCATGCGCTACATTTTAATTTATTTCTTTATAAGCCATTATTTTTAGTTAAGCGGTATTTTATGCTGTCCATACTCTCAATATGGTAGTTAAAGATACTTATTAATCATTATTAATCATAATTAACATAAGTACGTGACTTTAACCATATTCTAATTTTACCGTCATATAAATCTAGAAAATATTAATGAAATGCTTTTTATACAATCCACTCAAATTCACACCTGATTATTATGAGCAATCATTGTATCTAAAATTACTTGTCGAATGAATCCACCAAATAAAATATTCCATATGGAAAGTATACTTAGTTGATCATTATCAGTACTAACGTAAACAATTGACGAAACTAATAAAATTACCGGTGTCATTAGTGCCGTAAATAGAAGCATATTACTGTACAAAGATAGTTCTATTTTTTTATTCCACCAAGAAAAGCGAGAAAATATTGTATGTCCAATAAATCCGAGATTCAGCAATAAGCAATTGAAAATTTGAAACTGTTTTAAAGAAAGATAAAAATCTAATTCACTATAAAAAATAATAAAATTACCAAATCCAATTAACACGAAAATCAATTGATTAATCCACAATAACAACAAAGTACTTTCAGTATCTGATTTATTCAAAAGTAGCACCCTCTTTCGACTTGTTATAAAAAATCTTAACGTGATTGATTGGATATGTCAGGACCAAATAAAAAAAACAGTATTAAACAGCATCCGCCGTTTTAATACTGTAAATGGTTCAAAATTTTCTCTTTCCTTACGTCTTCAAAACACATTTCCATAACTTCTAGTATAAATTCACTAATTCTTGATGTGTCAGAAATATAGTTAATCAAAATACGAGATAACTTAGAATAAAGGTCTTGATGTCCCTTATAGACTTGGTAGTCTCTTAGGACTTTAACTTTTTTTCCGCATGATATGACTAAATTATCCTCAATGACCAGCAGTAAATAGTTGTAATATAGTTCACCTTCTATATCACCTCTACACTTGAATAAGAAAATTTCGAAGTTTGAGTGTTTAATGTAAACCTTTTCTGTAGAATAGTTCTCTCTTTCCATGTCTTCGTCCTCCATATTCATCTTTAATGCCATTTTTAGAACATTTCGACAAAACAACACTCTATCCTATAAAAAATATGTTATTATGTATTCAAAGGTTTACTTTTCAAAACAATTTGTAGCGAATGTTTCCTAAAATGGAGGTAATCGAGTGCAACATACATCATCTGAGAAGATTGGTAATATAATTAACGCTTTTACAGAGCCAGTTATCTTAACTTTGTCGGATATTAAAACGGATTATGACTTAACTACAGAGAATGGTAAACACGGATTAGCATGGGATATTCGTTTTAATAGAATCAAAACCCGCGCTCTACTAAATAATTTCGTAGTCCTAACAAAGAAAAGAAATAATTTGTGGAGTTTCATCTGCGTACTCGATGATTCAGATGATATTTTGTATGTGTTTGTAAAAAATAAAAATTTAATGCGCATAAAAAAGGAATTCGGTAAAAACTCTATTCACTATTTTCATGCCATTGTTTCTTTAGATGGCAAGCCACATGATTTAAATGAACTTCAGTTATCACTATTCCCTCCTCTGTCGCAAGAATATGAATTGAACCGACTTTTAGAAGTTAAAAAGGTTTTGGGTGATGATCACCTTCGTGTTAAGGAAGTGAGATTCATCGTTGCAAAGGAAGAAGACAGACAAATAGTTGGAGCCGAAGTTCATAAATATGATAGATACTTCAATCTGACATCAATCGAAGATTATTCAAATTATGTTTCATTGCCTACGGTAAATGAAATCACATTGAATTCAGAACTCACAGATGAAAAAGAGCAACAAGTCGTTATACCAAAAATTAAAGATTCGTTAAAAAAACAACAAAAAATAGAAACAAAGTTAAAATCCTTAAACAAAGAAAAAGAAGTACAGGAAACTAAGAATAAAATATAGTTTCCCCTTACCTGATAAGGAGGATCACAGTGATGTTAGAAAGATCATTCAATGGTACAAGATTAAAGGAAGGAAGGGTATATAGAGGATTAACACTAACCGACCTAGCAGATAATTTAAATGTTAGTAAACAAATGATTTCGAAGTATGAAAATGGAAAATCAACACCTTCATTCGAAGTAATAATGAAAATGTGTAATATTTTAAATTTTCCTAAAGACTACTTTTATGAAGAATCAATTAATGTAAAAACAGGTAATACTTATTTTCGCTCATTACTTACTTCAAGTAAAAGAGAACGTGAGATGCAATACGATAGAATTAAATATGTAACGATAATCAGGGTTCTTTTAGAAGAATTCGTAGACTTCCCTAGTTTAGATTTACCCTCAATGATTGAGGATGATTGTAACGATATAGAAAAATCGGCCGAGAAACTTAGGGATTATTGGGGGATTGGCAGAAAACCAATTAGAGATATGGTCTATTTGTTAGAAACAAAAGGCTTTGTGATATCGACATCAACACTACCTAACAAAAATATCGATGCATTCGGATGTCTTCAAACCATTGGTAAAAAAGATTATTACTCAATAGTGTTAAGTGATAATAAGAAGAGTTTTTATAGACGTCAATTCGATGTTTCGCACGAGTTGGCACATATAATCCTTCATGACCCTTACCTAAATATTAATGATTTAAGCAAAGAAGAATTCAAACAAATTGAACAAGAAGCAAATGACTTTGCTTCAGCATTTCTAATGCCTAGAGACGAGTTTCTAAATGACGTTCTCATCCACCCTACTGACTTAATGCATTATAAATCTCTCAAGAAAAAATGGGGAGTTTCTATTGGTGCGATGGTTATGAGAGCATACAAACTAGGGGTAATTAATAATGCCACATACCAATATCTACAAAGGAATATTAGTCAAAAAGGTTGGAGAACTAAGGAGCCTTTCGATGACATCAAAGAAATTAATCAACCTGTTTCTATGCAGCAAGCAATAGAACTATTAATCGAGAATGACTATGTCAGCGGTGAGAGCCTTCTTTATCGATTATCAAAAGAATACGGATTAACTCTTAACGCTTCTGAAGTAGAAGATCTTATAGGTTTAGAAATAGGCTATCTAAGTAACTCAAAACAAGAAATACCTAATAATATAGTGAAACTTAAAGACATATAACTTGCTTGAGGGGAATATCCCCTCTTTTCATTAACATAATATGCGAACATACTTTCTTATTTTGATTACTTTTTTCATTTTATAATGGTAATATCAGAATATATAAATAGTTAATAACTTAAAAGGGAGTGCTCTTTTTGAAATTTTTTAATCGTTCTGATTTGATTGCAGAGGGTAGAACAGAAGTAAATAAGTCTTATTTTTCTAATAGTTCTAGTGAGATATTAAAACGACGCTATATTAATTTCGAAAGTAGTAAAACCTATGATATTTTCTTGTCTCACAGTTTTCAAGATGCGGATCTAATTTTAGGATTCACCAAAGAATTAGAACAACGTGGCTATTCGGTTTATGTTGATTGGATTGAGGATGCTCAATTAGATAGAAATCATGTCAATGCACATACTGCAAATCAACTAAGATTCAGAATGAAAAAGTGTAAATGTCTATTGTTTGTTTCTACCGATAATTCAGTTCTCTCAAAATGGATGCCTTGGGAGTTAGGTTATTTTGATGGCATGAAGGGTCGGGTTGCTATAGTCCCAGTTGTAACATCGAGTTCAGTTTCAGACTCTTATAAAGGACAGGAGTATCTTGGTATTTATGACTATATAACTTATGGTAATGTCATTGTAATCAATCATTTTAACGGAACCCAAACTCCATTATTTTCATGGATGAACGGAGGATAATCATGAACTTTTCTAATGAAATCAATACTTTTATTGATGATTATGTCAATTCCTTAAGAGAAGGGAATGCAGCAATTTTTGCAGGAGCGGGTCTTTCAATCCCAACCGGAATGGTAGATTGGAAGGGTTTACTCAGAAAACCCGCCTCACAAATTGGATTAAATGTTGATATCGAAAGTGACTTAGTGTCTATTGCACAGTATATATATAATCGAACAAATACCAAAACCGAACTAGCGAATCTTATTATCAAACACTTTGAAGATAAAGGAAAAGTAACTTCTTCTCATAACATAATCGCAAATCTCCCTATTAGAACCTTTTGGACTACTAACTATGATAATCTTCTAGAACGTTCTTTAAGAATCGCAGGAAAAAATCCGGATGTTAAAAAAAGAGTTCAGGATCTTTCAATCATTAGACCAAAAAGTGATGCAGTCATCTATAAAATGCATGGCGATGCAAATTTAGCATATGAAACTATAATCACAAAAAATGACTACGAAACTTATGAGCACAAAAATCAATTATTTACTATCGCATTGAAAGGTGATTTGGTATCTAAGAAATTTCTATTTGTAGGCTTTAGTTTTGAAGACCCCAATCTAACTCATATTCTCAGCAAAATAAAAATCCTAGTTGAAGACCATGCACAAACACATTATTGTTTCTTTCGAAAAATTCTAAGAGAAGACTTCAGTAACGATAGTGTTGGAGAGAAGCAATTTGAATATGAAAGAATTAAGCAAGAACTAAAATGTATTGATCTCAAACGATATTCCATTCACCCTCTCCTCGTTGACTCTTATGAAGATATCCCTAAAATACTTAATAAAATAAAAGAGAAATTGAACCATGGAAATGTTTTTATTTCAGGAAGTGCTGAACACACGAATGAATATATACCGAATAATCTCTCCCCCACTGAATTCTTGCATTTGTTAAGCCAGGAAATAAGTAGATGTGGATTCAAAATAACTAGTGGTTTTGGAACATTTGTCGGTAGTGCGATTATTAACGGCGTATTAAGCAACATGAAGGATATCGGAACAAAAAATATGAATGAATATTTGAACATTAGACCTTTCCCGCAATTCTCGACAGACTCAAGAGAACTAGTAGATTTGTGGGAAGAATATCGAAGTCAAATGCTCGAGGAAAATGGAATAGCGATATTTGTATTTGGAAATAAAATTAGTGAAGATAGTGACACGGGATTTATCTTGGCTGATGGTGTTGAAGCGGAGTTTAATATGGCAGTCCAATCAAATAAAAAGGTTATACCTATTGGAGCGACTGGATACGTAAGCCTTCTACTGTGGAAAGAAGTGATTACTAATTTTGATCATTATTATCCAGATAACCCGGAACTAAAAAAATACTTTCTCCAATTAGGAAATGAACAATCGGACGCACATAAAATTATTGAATCTACAATTAAAATTTTACAATCTATAAAGGAGGAGTAAGAATGGCAAGAAAAACATTCTTTAGTTTTCATTTTGAAAAAGATTCTTGGAGAGCGGGACAAATTCGAAATAGCGGACTATTTTTAGGCGAAAACGCAGGATTCATTGATAAAGCACATTGGGAGACTGTCAAAAAAAGTGGAGATAAAGCGATAACCACTTGGATTGACACACAATTGAATGGAACTAGTGTGACAGTCGTATTAATTGGAAGTGAAACATCTCAGCGTAAGTATATCAAATATGAAATTAAGCAAAGTTATTTACGAAACAACGGAATGCTGGGCGTTTATATTCATAATGTTAAAGATAAAGACGGATTAACAACTTCTAGAGGGAAAAATCCCTTTGATGAATTCTACATTACCGAGCAAGGAAAGAAAGTATATCTGTCAGAAATTTATCCAGTATATGATTGGGTAAGTGATAATGGTAAACGTAATTTAAGTCAATGGATTGAAAAAGCAGCCTTAAAGGCTGGAAAATAATTTTGGTAAGTAGCCATAAATACATTTGAAACTAATATATGGACCAATTATTTGCTTAGTGCTATAATTTCTTTATATTATCGTAGACAGACTAAGTACTATTAGGAGTGTATTGAATGAATTTTCCTGTAATCTCTCTATTCAGCGGAGCAATGGGACTTGATTTAGGTCTCGAGGCATCTGGATTAGAAATAAAAATCGCACAAGACGTTGATCCATGGTGTGAAAAAACAGCAATTTCAAACGGTAAGAAATATTTATTAGGAGACATCAAAGAACTAATAAAGGAAGATCCTTCTTGTTCTTTTTTACTTGAAAAAGCGAAACTGCAAAAAGATGAAGTGTTTGCAGTAGTCGGAGGCCCTCCATGCCAGTCTTTTTCAACTGCCGGTCGACGTGAGAGTTTAAATGATCCTAGAGGATCTTTATTCATGGAATTTGCCCATGTTATCGAAACCATACGCCCTCGATTTTTTGTTATGGAGAACGTAAAGGGTTTAGTATCCGCATCTGTATCTAAACCTGAAAAAGGAAAAGACAAAAAAGATTATACAGAGGAAGAAAAGCCCGGAAGCGCTCTTGAAATTATTTTAAACACTTTTCGGAATCTTGGATACAAACTAGAGTATGATGTAGTCGATGCAGTATACTTCGGTGTACCTCAGTTCAGAGAGCGCTTAATCATAATTGGATCGAGAGATCATGAGGACATCTTTCTACCGTTTCCGACTCACTTCCCAAAACATCAGAATCCTGATTACAGATGGAGAACAATTAGAGACTCTATAAAAGATTTAGAGGATTCATCTGAGACTTGTGGAACATTCTCAGATGAGAGAATTAAATACTTGAAACATGTCCCTATGGGGGGAAACTGGCGTTCTCTTCCTCAGGAATTACAAAAATCAGCAATGGGTGGAGCGTATGAATCAGGAGGAGGGAAAACAGGTTTCTATCGTCGTCTGGATTATAATCAGCCTGCCCCAACGCTTGTCACCTCCCCAACTCAAAAAGCCACTTTACTTTGCCATCCCGTCCAGCATAGACCTTTAAATGTGAGAGAGTATGCTCGTATTCAACAATTTCCTGATGATTGGAAAATCGAAGGGAAAGCAGAGGATGTGTATAGACAAATAGGAAATGCTGTGCCTATTGGTCTAGGTAAAGCAATAGGACAAGTCTTAATATCTGTCGCATCTCAAGACTCACAAATCGTCACAAAGAGGTCTCGGGGTACCTCAGTGCATAAAAAAATCGAACAGAATACGTCTTCTCGTAATATAAATATAGTTTAATTTCCTACTGCTCATAAATTATGAGCAGTTTTTTACTACTTTTCTTCCTAATAGTAATTTATACTGGAAATATATTGGATTGGAGGAATTCTCATTGAATCTAGAAACCAAAAAGCGTGTATTCGAACACATTTTTCGTGCAATGAAACGAAAAATTGACAACCAGACTCTAGTAAATCCGTTTGATGAATCGACCCTATTAAGAAATAATCCTTTCGGAGCAAGACTTGTACCGCCCGAGGTTTGGAAAGGTTCTAAGTTCGAAAGATCATTCGTCACCACCTTAGGACAAGGAATTTTTGAACAAATCGGACTAATCATTGCAGAAGGTACTGGAGCAACAGCAGTAAATCAGCACAGAAAATCAATTCAACTCAATACATTCCAATTTGACACAATCGATCGCATAGTCAATAGACAAGCCACATCAAAAAAATCAGAAATTGTATCAGATATTGGTGTAGAGTTAAGAAGCATAAGGGATTTAGAAACTGATTCACAAATCAATGTGAATGTTATAAGCGATTTATATATTAAAAGGAGCGATGGGAGAGAAGAATTTTATTCTTTTAAAACTGTAAAACCAAATAAGGATCAAACTGCTGCAGCCAAAAAAAATCTACTATACTTACGTACTGAAAACACTAATAATCACGCGTTTTTCGCACTTCCATACAATCCAGCCGGAGAGGGAAACTTATATTTAAGTCAAAGTCATAAAATACCCGGTAAATTTTTCGATATGGAAGATACTAATTATGTTTTGATTGGTTCAAGCCTTTGGAACAAAATTGGTGATGACGATAATACATATAAAGAATTACTTCAGATTTTTGAAGAAGTCGGAAAATACTCATCTGAAAGAATTAAGAAAGAATACTTCGGACTGTAAAAAAGTTAAAGAGAGAGTTTCTCTCTCTTTAACTTTTACTGAAATTTCAACACTGTCCCTTAAACAATATACTTATTAATTTTCTAGTGATTTAAATATTTCATCATAGTATGTACGATTCGTAATTTCCTTTGCTTTTTTTTCTTTCATACGGTTTTCATTACCCTTGGAAAGATATTCAATTCTTCTTTCTTCTGTTTGCCACTTTCTAATTGTATTTCTTGCCAAATTCAAATCCGGTTTTGCAAAAACTTTAGGAAAATATGCATTAGGTGTACATGGATACCCACTTTCTTTAATTAACAAAACAACGTTTAGAATTTCCTTTAATTTCTTTTCAGAAATTGAAGTCGGAATTTGTTGGATTATTGTGTAGTAACTTTCTGTCTCTTCTTTTTCAAAGAAGAATTTCAGTGTTTCTTCAACTTGTTTTCTCGTAGACACCGCAACTTCAGAGTCAATTTGAATCTTACTGGATTGTCCTGTCTCATCATCTTCTTTTTTAATGATATTCTTAAGGATATTTTCTTTTTCATTATTATCTTGCACTTCGCCACTCCCTACTAGCGAATCGTTATCACGCACTTGCTTATCGTCAGTACTAACTAGCGAATCGCCAGTAAAAAATAACAAAAAATTATGTATCCTATCGTTATCTTCAATCTCCTGAAAACATCGACATTTACCTTCCCTACAAAATGAGTTACATGATTCTTTTTTTATACTTAACCCATTTCTAAAAGCCGAATACAGTGCATCCATAAATTTTCTAATTTCTTTGAACGTATTTTCATATTTCTCAAAAAAGATAACATCCCCAGCCAGACCTCGAACATCTTTTTCTCCAAACATTGTTTTTTTAATGCGTCTTTCATTAGGAATCTTTTGTATACTTCCATTGCTAAATCTTTCGACTATTTCATTCATTATATTAATTTGTTTATTGAATTTTTGTGATTGAGAAGGGCTATCGCTAGCACTTCTGACTTTTTGGACGACACTTATCAAGTGATTTAATATATTCGCTTCTTGAAAGACTAATATATTAACAAAATTAGTGACTGAGTATCTGTTGTTCCTATGATCCGCTACTCCACTTTCATATGTTATGAAACCTAACAATAACAAAAACTGTATGCTATTAGATATGGCGTTTGGATCGAGCCTTGTCTGCATTTGCAGACGTTTATAACTATTCCATGATTCGCTATTAGAGTTTCCCTGTGTACGTTTTAAAACCTCGTATAAGCGATATGGAGCATTTGGTAAACAATACCCCCATCCTGAATCAAAAATCTCCTCAAGTCCTGCCAACCCCTTCTGCTTCAATTCTATAAATACATTTTCCATATATCCACTCTCCTTTTGCAATATTTGAAATTTATCACAACCTCCATATTGTCATGTTAAAATAATACTACTAACTCGACTTACATCCAAATTTTATATTTTAATTACCAATTGTAACTAAAGTGAGTATGCGTAATATAAATGAAAATCAATCACTTCCAGAAGGTTTGAAAAAACAAATGGTTAATAGTAGATATACATTTAAGTAATTAAAATTGATTCTTGAATAAAAAGGAGGAGATGAAAGTGCCGGTAGGACTTCATAAAGATAGAAAGAAAAAAAGGGGCATCTATTACTACGAATTTCAATATCTTGGTGAGAGAAGAAAGAAGAGTGGATTTCACACTAAAGCAGAGGCTTCAAGAGCAGAACAGATTGAAAAAGAAAAAATTCGAAAAATGAAGAACGGAGAATATGAGATTGAAGACCCTTTTTCAACCCACATCCAAGAGTGGCATGACGGAAGAAGAAATATAGCCTCAAGCACCAGATCTGTTTATCAGTACAATTTAAATCATCATATCAAACCATTTTTTATGGAAAAACGAATTAATAGTATTCAGCCTATTGATATCAAAAGATTCATTGATAACCTTCATGCAAAAAAACTAAGTGAAGCAACTATCAAGAAAAACTACAATATTTTGAACAAGTTCTTCAATGACCTGATAAACTTAAAATTATTATCCGATAACCCTTGTTCTGGAATTGAAAAACCAAGAGAAGTCAACAAGAAAATTGAAGTATTTACAAAAGAAGAATTACTTCAATTTTTAAAGTTCGCAGAAACTCATACACGGTACGCTTTTGCATTTAAACTAGCAGCATATACCGGCATGAGACGAGGAGAACTGCTTGCTCTTAAATGGAGTGACATAGACTTCGAAAATAAAACAATACGAATTAATAAACGCATTGTTAAAGGAGATTCCGAAGTAAAAGAACAAGTTGTTGAAGGAACTAAAAGTAACGAAGGAAGGACAATCAAGTTCTCGGACGAATTACTACAAGAACTCATTAAACATCAGCAAGTTCAACAATATGACAAAGGGATCAACCCAATGTACCAAGATTTAAATTTAATTATTTGCACCATCAACGGTACACACGTATCAGTCGATAACTTCTCAAGACAATTTCGGCAGACACTGAAATCAAGTCAAATTAATAAGAATCTAGGGGTTCATGCTTTGCGTCATACTAATGCCACAATGCTTCTTTTAACAGGTACACCAATGAAAGTAGTAAGCGATCGTTTAGGTCATGCAGGAATCCAAATTACAATGGATACCTATGCTCACTTACTCCCTTCAATGGACTCCGATGCAGCGGAAAAACTAGAATACCTTCTTAAAGATACTGATGAGAACTCATGAAAAACAAATCCCCCCGAAATCCCTCCGAAATAAAAAAGACCTTCGATATCGAAGGTCTTTTTTATTCAAAAAAATAGCCATTCCTTTAGAGGAATGGCTTCGTAGAGCCGTTCATTAAGACTCTTCGGGTTTGGCACCCAAGTGATTCTGACTGGGCTCGAACCAGCGACCTCTACCCTGTCAAGGTAGCGCTCTCCCAGCTGAGCTACAGAATCAGGTCGTGTCCTCTCTTAAGGACACTATTAATATATCAAGAAACTATTGAGTTGGCAACAATTTTTTTCATCTTTTTTAAAACTATTTTATCGCGTCATTTGTTGGCGATCGATATGGCGGCATAATCGTTCCAGATCACCCACATAAACCGATACGAGCATGTTTTGATATAACGTGTCGCGGTCCCAATGAAGACCGTTCGCTTTGGCGACACGCTGAGACGGAACGTTTTCCGGATGAATGAGCGATATAATTTCCTTCTCTCCCTCGGTAAAAGCATGCTGCATCAATCGTGTGGCAGCTTCTCGTCCATATCCCATATGCCAATGCTTCGGTGCCAACCAATATCCCACTTCTAACTCAATGTTCCCATCCAACTCATGCAACAGTGTACCGGCATGGCCAATCGGTTCATCACTGTCAAACGTCATCAGTTTCAATAGACCCGTTTGACGCCCAGTCTCGTAACGTGCCAATTGCCGTTCGAACCATTCGATTGTCTGTTCATCCGTATATGGTCTCCCGTCCGGACTGATGAAACGCATCACCCGAGGATCTTGGAGAAGCGATTTAACAAAATAGAAATCAGAAATCGTATACGGTTCAAACCGCAAACGTTCGGATTGCAACTCGACAAGATGCATCGTTTTCCGCCCCTTTCATTCATCCATCTCGTAATCTGAACTAATTAATTCCCGTTTTCAGATTGTTTCAACCCTTCACGCTACAACTTTTAATCCGATCACACTTCCGATAATCAAGATTAAATAAAAGATCCGCCAGCGACTTTTCGATTCGTTCAAATAGAGCATGCCTAATATGACACCGCCTGCCGCTCCAATCCCGACCCAAATGGAATAAGCTAGACTGAGTGGGATACCTTCAAGCGACTTTGATAGCCAATAAAAGCTGAGCGAAAAGGATAGGACGGATACAATCGACCATTTTACGATTTGATATCCTTTTGATTTCCCCATAAAAAATACGGCTGTCATTTCCGCGATCCCGGCGCCAATCAAGTAAACCCAACTCATGCTTCTTCGCCTCCTGTCACTTGTTTCAATCCGATGATTCCGATGATCAGCGTCGTCACAAGTAAAAGTTTCCAACCGCTGATCCCTTCTTCAAATAAGAAGGCTCCGACAATCACCGTCCCGACTGCTCCAATTCCCGTGAACACGGCATACCCCGTTCCTGCCGGTAAAACGCGAAATGCCTTCGCCAATAATCCAAAACTAATAATCAAGAGGCCAATCGTCCACAATGTCGGACCGAGAACCGTGAATCCTTCTGACAACTTCATCGTCGTCGCCCACACGATTTCGAGTAGTCCTGCAAACAGGAGGGAGACCCATGCCCCTTTTTCTTTACTCACGCCAGCCCACCCCTTTCTTAAAAACGCGGAACGCTGCGAGTTGTCGCATCTCCCGATCATCTTCAAATGTGAATAGTGACAAAAGAGCCCCATCTAAAAAGCAATAGTACGCCGCATAGAGTTCGTCGAGTGGTTGCAATGGCAAATCTCCACGCTCCATCGAGAGACGAAACTGTTCTTGTTCAAACTGTTTTAATTCCGCCTCTACTTCTCCAATCACTTCCTCAATATACTCTCGAAATTCCGGTGGTGGCACGAGTAGCATCCGCTTCGTCAACATCCACGTCTCATGATCACTAAAAAATGACGTGAGTGTATGAACGATTGCCTCGATCCGTTCTAAAGGTGGTCGGTCTTCGGTATCCTCACATGTTTCCCGCCATGCTTCTTCGTAACGATTCGCCATATCCGTCACAACTTGCTTAAACAATTGCTCTTTCCCATCGATATGGGCATATAAAGAGGCCTTACGGATTCCGACATCCTCCGCAACGTCTGCGAGCGATACTCCTTCATATCCTTCACGTGCGAATCGAGTGCGTGCAGATTGCATGATTTTTTCTTTTGTATTCACGTCATTCACTCTCCTTGCCTCACACTTTACCTAACGAACGGTAGGTAGTCAAGGAATCTAGTTGTATTTTGAATGATGATTCTCCACAATACAAGGTGAAAGAGGTGAGGAAAGATGATTGAACAATTGAACGTGACGATTCCAACGGAGAAGGTGCGTGGTCAAAAAAGGATTGTCCGCGTGTTTCGGCCCGACTGGGTCGATGTCGACACCCCTTTACCCGTCCTTTATATGCATGATGGGCAAAATGTATTCTCAGGAAGCACGGCTACATATGGAGAAGGATGGGAAATCGACCGTTGCATCAATACACTCCGACTCCCCCTCATGGTCGTCGCCATCGCGAGCGCACCGAACTGGCTCGACCGATATGACGAATATTCATATGAAGAAGATGAGATGTTATATCGTCGTATTGGACCCGATCTTGCGAAAACACGTCCGACACTGGGTGGTCGAGGACGCATATACACGGACTGGATCATGCAGGAGTTGAAACCACGAATCGACAAAGAGTATGCGACAGACCCAGAGGATGTCGGTGTCATGGGGAGTTCGATGGGTGGCGTCATCGCTTTATATATGATGGCGACTTATCCTTCCGTCAAAAAGGTTGGTGCTCTTTCCACCGCAGCTTGGGCGAACCTTGAGCCGTTAATCCAAGCGTTGCAACAAGGGGAACTCAGAGGAAAACTGTATATGGATATCGGCACAAACGAAGAGAGCGGACCAATCACAGCGAGCGATTACTTGTTCACGAATGCAAAACTGATTGAAGCAATCGCAAAAAAAGGCGTCTCCTTCCGATATGAAGTGGAACCGGATGCGATTCATCACGAATCAGCATGGCGCCGCCGCTTGCCTCACGCTCTTCGCTATTTATACGACATCACATGAAAAGAGCGAATTCCGAAGAAATCGGAATTCGCTCTTTCGTTTAGATCACCCAGTTTCCGTCACGCATGATCGCTTCGCGCGTGCCGTCTTCCCGTTCCCCATCGATATTCATTTCGGCTGACCCGATCATAAAGTCAACGTGCGTCATTGAGTCGTTCGCCCCATTTGCCGCAAGTTCCTCTTGTGACATCGAAGGGCCACCTTCAAGACATGTCGAGTAAGCACGACCTAATGCCAAATGGCATGATGCATTTTCGTCAAACAATGTGTTGTAGAAGAGAAGACCTGAATTCGAGATTGGAGAATCATCTGGAACGAGTGCCACTTCACCGATGCGGCGTGCCCCTTCATCCATGTTCAACAATTCATCAAGAGCCGCTTGCCCTTTTTTCGCTTCTGCTTTGACGACTTTGCCGCCCTCAAACCAAAGGGTAAACTCATCAATCAAGTTTCCGCTATAGCTGAGTGGTTTTGTGCTCGACACGTGCCCCTCGACAGAATCTTTATCTGCAAGTGTGAACACTTCTTCAGTCGGCATGTTTGCAATGAAGTCGATTCCGTCCGCGTTCGGACCGCCACCACCGAGGAATACATGCTTTTTCGGAAGGCCGATTGTGAGCTCTGTTCCTGGCGCGCTGTAATGTAATTTCGCATACTTTTTCTCTGTTAGCAGTTTCGCACGACTACGGAGTGAATGATCGTGTTCGTCCCATGCCGCGACGACATCTTCTTGATCCATACGCGTTGCTGCGAAGATGGCCTGCCAAAGCGCTGCAACCGCATCTTCCCGATCTGGAAATACTTTTTGTGCCCATGCGTCTGAAGCACCTGCAACGATTGACCAACTGACATTGTCACTCATCACGTATTGACGCCATTTCGCAAGCGCTTGTCCCGCAGAACGGTTCGCATCTGAGATTCGTGACGATTCGACACCATTCAAGGCATCTGGATCATCACTCACGATGGACAAAAATGCTGTTTTTTCTTCAGCCAATTGCTCAAAGCGTGCCTTGAGCCAATCCGGGAACTCTTTAAACGAATCTGCCGGCGCATCGAAAAAGCGAATTTTCGACGTTTCTTCATCGCTCCAGTTGACGAATACTTGTTTCGCTCCTGCCGCATACGCAGCTTTCACCACGTGACGGACAAGTGGCGCCTGACTGATGTCAGCACGTACTTCTAACTGTTGACCCGGTTGAATGTTTACCCCTTTTTTCACCGCTAGTTCTGCATAGCGTGCAAAATCTGCCTCTGTCGGCATAGAAATCATAGACATATGTATCGTTCCTCCTTTTCAGTTATCTTTATTTTCTTAAATTTCAGGAAAAGTTGCAACCAATGCGCAAAAACGGGCATATTAGTAATTGAAGAATGAAGGAGGAATACACATGGCAGATTGGAAAACAACATACACACATTTTTTAAAACAGGCGAAAGAAGACGTCCACGACCGTGAACAACTCGGTGACTTGCTCGTTCAAGGTGAGCGTGCGCTCGCAAAAGTCACGGTGGATGTGGCGTCCAACGAAATCAGCAATATCGAACGTGAGGAAGAACTTACTCTCTACTTTCAGATGAAACAAATGTTGAACATGTTGCGCGCATTATATAACAACCAATTCGACATGCAACCCGACAAGCAAGAAGAACTCGTGGCAGCGATTTTGTATTTTGTTTCACCGTTCGATGCGATTCCTGACGATGTCCCACTTGGTCTATTTGACGATGCCCAAGTCATCGATTATGTACATGAGCAATTAGCAAGTGACATCGACCGCTTTCATAACGAATTATGACTTGAAATGATTCACGAGTAGCAGTACGCTAGCAGAAGACTTTCTTAAAGGAGGCGTAAGGCCTAGCCATTACCTATGTATGCAAAAACTCGAAAACGGGTTGCCCTCGAAACGGTACTGTTCATCATTACCGGGACAATCCTTCAGTCTGTCTTTGTCAGCTTACTGCTAAAACCTAATGAAATCGGTTCGGGTGGAATTGTCGGGATCACCTTGATTTCGAATGAACTCTTCGGAACACCGATTGGGATGACCCAACTCGTCCTCAACATCCCGCTTTTCATCTTAGGGTTAAAATATTTAGGGCGCCGCTTCATAATGATGACAGGGATTGTCGTCGTGCTGTCCTCGATTCTCATTGATAGCTTGCCCATCCTGATTCCACCGACCCCACTCGACGATCCGCTTGTCGCTTCGGTATTTAGCGGAATTGTTTCAGGACTTGGACTCGCCCTTCTCCTATTCGCAGGAGCCTCTACTGGCGGACTCGATATTTTAGGAAAAGTAATCTATATGAATAACCGAAACTTATCGTTACCAAAAATATTTTTGACACAGGACATCATTGTCTATGTGTTGGTGTTCATCGTCTTTGATATCAAAGCCGTTATGTATGCTCTTGTGTTAAGTTTTGTCCGGTCACGCACGTTGCTCACAATTCATAAGTTCTTCTCCGCTCAAAAGCAATGTTTCATCATTTGCAAAAAAGCAGATGAAATCAATTTGGTCATCAAGCAGAACTTAAAACGTGGTGTCACCATCATGGATGCGACAGGCGGATATTCGAACGACTCGAAAAAAATGCTGTACGTTGTTGTTCAAAACAATGAAATTCCTAGACTTCGACAAATCGTATCTGACATTGATTCTGAGGCATTTGTCACTGTATCTGAAATCGATTCGGTCGTCGGGAACTTTAAAGAACACTCGTATACACTTTAAATCTAAAATTTTCGACAACAATATAGATTGTTGTCGATTTTTTGTGTAATCTTCGTTCACCCGTTCCGATAATAAATAAGAGCCCCATACATATACAGAAGGAGGTGCATGAGTTGTCTGTTCACTCGTTGCGCCAATACGTTCCGGCAATTTTGATCGGAACTTTTTCTACCGGACTTTTATTTTTATTTTTAACTCCACATGATTTACGAAATATGACGTTACTTATTTATTACCTCGTCATCTCAAGTACGGCGATTTTGTTTAGTGGATCAGCAATCTTTAAATATAAAGGAATGCGGCGTTTCATCCACACGTTGATCAGTTTAGGAAACGTATGTT
Organism: Exiguobacterium sp. s22; assembly: GCF_018617455.1. Taxonomy (GTDB): domain Bacteria; phylum Bacillota; class Bacilli; order Exiguobacteriales; family Exiguobacteriaceae; genus Exiguobacterium. Next base: position 73,664 of record NZ_JACSKD010000005.1, on the reverse strand, counting down.
TCACACTCTATTTGCTGATGCATTATCATACGAATGATGATTATACGCAATCGTTACTTTTCCTACAAAATTTCTTTTATTTAATCATGGCTCTTATTGTGATCACGCAATCGATTGAGATTCGTACATTAAAACTACGCACGTTTGATTTGTTCGCCTTGTTTAGTTTTATTGTGATTGGTGGTCTACATATTTGGTTTTATACCACGCAAGACGTTACCCTTGTTTCCCATTTGAGTGGTTTTGAAGAACAAATGTTACTCATCAGTCTGTACATGATGCTTGGATTCCTTTATTTAAATCGGGTCGTCTCGACCGGTCAACAATTCCGGATTTTGTTACTCGTCGGTATACTCGGTTTCACAGTCGCTTCGATCACCAACACATTATTTGTATTTTCGGGCATTACCCACGACCTGATACACATCGTCCAAATCAGTAGTATTTTAACGATCTCCATCAGCTACTGGGTCGATGATTTGTCAGAAGACGCACTCGCCTACGATTCGATCATGGATTATGTCTTGTATAGCGTGGTCGTGATGATGTTCATTCTGGCCTCTGATCGCTTGCTCGGTTCATCTGTGCTCGACTCGATGATTGCGAATGCAGTACTGTTGTTACTCATTCGTCAGTTTGTCGTGTCGAAGCAGAATGCACTCATCAGTCATCGTCTCCATACGGTGAATACAGATTTAGAGGTTGCCGTGTCGACAAAAGCTCATGAACTGGAGATTCGTGAGCAACAGTATCGCTCGCTGTTCGCCTACCACTCAGAGCCGATTTTCTTATTCGATTTACACGGTGAAGTATTATCGGTCAATGAGGCTGGCAGTTCGATTCTAGGACTGACGACAGAGACATTACTCGGCTCAAACATTCTCGATATCATCGAAACGAAAGACCGTGCCCCTTACACCATCATTCTTCAAGAATTGACGAACGGTCGACCGCGAACGATCGACGTACGCGTGATGACGGACGAAGGCGAGACACGTGTCTGGCAACTCGTCAACGTACCAATGATTATCGATGGAGAAGTTGAGGGTATTTATGCGATTGCGAAAGACATCACTCAGATGATTGAGCAACAAGAGCAAATTCTGTATCAAGCAAAATTCGACAGTCTGACCGGTCTTCATAATCGCTATGCACTTCAAGAACAGATCGAGCGATTAATCGAAGAAGGTCGTACGTTCACGCTCATGTTCTCCGATTTAGACGGATTCAAAGAGATTAACGACCAATTCGGACATCATATGGGAGACGAACTTCTTCAACACATCGGAAAACGACTCCGTACCGCACTCTTACCGAACGAATATGCAGGACGACTCGGTGGTGATGAATTTATCGTCGTCGCGGAGCACGGAGACGACGAAATGTTGACGGAACGATTGCGACGGCTCGTCTATCGCCCACCATACTACATGGCGGGGACGCTCGTCGAAGTGCACGCTTCGATCGGGATCGTACGTTTTCCAGAGCACGGGAAGAAATTAAAACATTTACTATCCAATGCCGACTTGGCCATGTACCGTGCGAAGGATAAAGGACGTGACGAAACGGTCATGTTTGAACCGGAGTTACGCGAGGACAAAGAGGAGCGTAAAGTATTGATGGAAGGTCTTGAAACCGCTCTTGAAAAAGGAGAGATCTCCCTTTTCCTTCAACCTCAAGTCGACGCCTCGACGAAGGCGATCATCGGAGCAGAGGCGCTCATGCGTTGGCAACATAACGGAACGTTCATCCCGCCAAGCCAGTTTATCCCGATTGCCGAAGAAACGGGTCACATTCAGGATTTAGGTCGCTGGATGATTCATGAGACATTCCAGTTAATCCACATATTTGAGCAAGGGGACATTCACTTACCGAAACTCTCGGTCAACTTGTCCGTCCGACAGCTGTTTGACGAACACTTGATTGACTATCTAAAAACGCTATTCGAACGGTTCCCGATTGAGCCGTCACGACTCAATTTTGAATTGACGGAAACTGTTGCCGCACATCACTCGGATCGCGTATTAAATCGCATCTTAGAGTTAAAAGCACTCGGTATTAAACTTTCCATTGATGATTTCGGGACAGGTTACAGTTCGCTCGCTTATCTCGTACGATATCCGATCGATGAATTGAAAATTCCTCGAGAGTTCACGATGCAACTCGAAGAGAACCGTGAATATCAAATGGTCACGACGACCATCGTCGCCATGGCACGACAACTCGGCATGGCGCTCGTTGCCGAAGGTGTCGAAACCGAATATCAGGAAAACTTCCTCCGTAAAATCGGATGCGATTCGATGCAAGGTTATCGCTATGCGAAACCGATGCCGCTTGACGAGTTTATTATTTACTACATGAAAAATACAACGCCTTGAACCGCATTTCGGTCCAAGGCGTTTTTTCATCTCATCTCATACACTTTCACTTCTCCCGGCTTCAAATCGACGAGGAGATTCCAATTTTCATCAAACGAATGCTCGGCATATGGCCATGTATATGGTGAATAAATCATTTCCGCAAAACGACTCGCATTCCAATTCCGACGTCGTACCCCATCAAGCGCGACGACTCCTCGCAACGAGTCAACCATATTCGTATTCGCTACGACAAGTAGCGTATCATTCGTCTCTGGACGTAACCAAGCGAATCCAATGAACGGTGCGAACGGTTCGTTTAAGATTAGCGGCTCAAAGTGATTCGGGTCAACGAGTACGTCTAACCATCGCCGACGAATTTCAGCCACTTGATGCATCACTTCAATCATCTCATCCCGTTCCGGATGATCCCAATGGAATTGATATGCATCAAAAAATGCAAGTTTGCCGAAATAAGGATCCGTCGGGAAGAGCTGATAGGCTTCTTCAGGACGACAGTCTAGCCCGGTGTTCATCGGTTGCGTCTCATATAACTCTAGCCCAGAGTTCGTCATCGGAACACCGTTTGGCATAAATCCGTTCAATACCGTCAACAAACGGCTCGCCTGTCGACCTCCATCGCGTGTAGCAAGACGCCTTGTATCAGCTGTTTCACCTGAGGCGAATACTGGAAGAGGCAAAAAACGTGAATCATATAAAAATTGATGGGTTTCATGCGTTTGGAATCGTGGTTCTTTATAGAATCCATATCCGATGATCATATTATAGCCTGCGTCCTTAGCCGCCCAAGCCCCAGACTCAATCAACTCTTCCGCAATAAAGCTGAAATTGGAATCAATGGCACGAGGTTGTTCTAAAATCCGTTGCGCTAAATCGACTGGAAGAGCATGTCCCATATCGATTCGAGCTCCGTCGATCCCATATTCCCGCTGGTAGTGTGGGATGATGTCAGCAAGCATCTCCCAGAGCGGCTCGTTCACTTCATTTCCCCGGAATTGATTGGACTTGATTGAATCAAACAGAATATACGGCGCCACTCCTGCATCATTGACATATGGTGCTGATGCAAGTGGATGGTCAAGGAAGAGACGGAAATACGTCACATCTGACCACGGGGGTTGTGGGTCGTTGATACAATCCGAGAAAGCTGGCGCTGTCGTCAGCCCGAACTCCTGCTCAATCATCGCCAATACGTTCTCTTCCGGATGTTCAAGTAAAAACTCCCGGACCTGATTCCACTTTTCAGCATCAACCAAGTTCGGCGCCATGGAGAATCGACGTAAATGCTGCCAAACGTCCTCCGAGTTATACACCATCGGCAAGAAAGCAAATTCTGGCTTCACATTCTCTCCGATACCAGGCACGTATGGCGGATGATAATAATCGACCTCTGTCAATGGAATCCAATAAAACCATTCTGGATTTTCAAGAATCAATCGGTTATCACGGGCACATGTTCGAGGAATGACATCGATGACGACACGAATCCCTACCATATGGCAAGCTTCTACGAAAGCGGCAAACTCTTCTTCGACAGTCATCGCATCACCCGTCAACGTCTCTTTCAACTCTTCATCGATGGCAAAGAAATCTTGAACGGCATAAGGAGAGCCAAATTCTCCTTTCTTATTTTTATGACTATGTTGCGAAATCGGCAAAAGGAACAAGGTGTCGATTCCCATGTAGAGAAGATGCGGAATGAGCGCAAGCGCTTTCACAAAAGTACCTGTGTCTTTCATTCCAAACGTGTTCTCCATCTCCACGTAACCCGATCCGTCATGATCCCAAGAAGTCGAGGTCCGTACTTGCATGGAATAGACTGAAGCTCGTTTAATCCAATCGCCACCAGTTTGTAAATGCCCATCCGCAAGCGCGATGGACGTGCGATAATCCCGGTTTTCTGTCGCATATGGGAAAATCGTTTTTTCAATCGTTTCTTTTAAAAAGTCATACGGATTGACTCGTTCGACCCCGTTACGGACCGGTTCGGAACTGAAACGCATGCGATTCCAAAGGCTTGGAATCTCATAAGTAAGATCTGTACGCTTGTCTTCTAACACCTGATACAGCTTGTGTAACGATGAGTTCTCTGACATATTGACTCTCCTTATGCATCTAATTATTCCCTTCGGTAAAGAGACACTACATTACTTGATTATATATTTCCCCGATTTTTCCTTTTTCAAAAAAATATTTTCTGCTGTTTCACACAAAATCATGTACGATGTAGAAGGAAGGAGGGATGTGATGTCGCAACGAAAGTGGATTTTACTTTGGATCAGTCTGTCCATTTTATCGATTTCAATTATCGGGATATTCATTGTTCAATTGAAAGAAACAAATGAACGCTTAGAAGTCATACAAGGTGAACAACTCGACTCTTATGAAGCGATTGAAGATATTATGTATTATAATGTCGAACGTGCCAATGCCATCCGTGGTCTACTTGCTTATGAAGACCGCCACTTTTTAGAGATGTACTACAGCATGTCTCAACAAGCCCGAGAATTAAAGCAGTCTGTCATCAATGATCCGGATACCCCGAGTTCGGTTCTCGATTTGCTTGATCGGGATGCCATTTGGGAAAAAGAAGCCGATCGCGTGCTCGTCATTTATGAAGAAGGCGACTTAGTAAAAGCAACGGCTGTTGCGGAAACGATGACAGAGCAACGTCAAACGATTTTAGAAGACTTACGATCCCTCAAACAAATGCAATACAAAGACGTCCATAAAGAATTGATCGCGGCAGAGAATCAAGTGTCCTTCTTAACACAAATACTCTTTACCATCATTTTTTTACTCTTTACTGTCGTTGTCATCCTCACGTTTTTATTGTTGCGAATCAAACCGCAACATGAAACGATCGAATAAAAAAGAAGTGTCTCAAGATTCCACTTGAGACACTTCTTTCATGTAGTCGTGCGAAGTAATCGTGTCGCATTCGCAATGGCTAATAACGCCACTCCGACATCTGCGAACACGGCTTCCCACATCGTGGCGATTCCGAATAGTCCGAACAGCATAACAAGTGCCTTTACTCCGAAAGCAAAAAAGATATTTTGCCAGACGATTCGTTTCGTTCGCTCCCCTAGTTCGATGGCTCGAATGACATCCGTCGGTGCATCATGCATCAAGACGACGTCTGCCGCCGTGACCGCGGTATCACTTCCGACCCCACCCATGACGAGCCCGACATCTGCCCGGGCCAAAGCAGCCGCATCATTCATTCCATCCCCAACGAACGCGACCTTGTGGGAGAGCGTCAACTGCTCAATCGCTTCTACTTTTTCATGTGGAAGCAATTCACCTCGCACTTCAGTCATCCCAAGCTGTTCACCGATCTTTGTCGCAACATCGCGGCGATCTCCAGATAACATGACCGTCCGGAGTCCTGCCTTCTTCAGGTTTTCAATGGTACTGAACGCATCTGGTTTCACCGTATCCATCAACTCAATCCGGCCCAACCACCGATTATTCTTCATCACGTGAACACTCGTACCGTAGGATGAATCGTCAATCGTCTGACCCAGTCGTTCCATATAACGAGCACTTCCGACGTACACATGATCCTCACCGTCACGCGCATAGAGACCGTATCCAGGTTCCTCTTGAATCGATTCAAATGCTTGAACCTCTCCAGCGCGTTGGACGATCGCTTGCGCAAGGGGATGATTAGACGCTCGTTCGACACGGGCAGCAAGATGTAACAGCTCATCAACGTCGACACCTGCTGCCGTCACAACGTCCGTCACCTCAAATCGTCCTGTCGTCAACGTTCCTGTCTTGTCGAAGACGACGGTATCCACTTCGGTCAATGTATCGAGGTACTCTCCACCTTTCACAAGAATTCCTTGTTTCGAACCCGAACCGATTCCACCGAAATAGCCTAACGGAATCGAAATCACTAGTGCACATGGGCAACTAATGACAAGGAAAATCAAGGCGCGATAAATCCATTCGTCTAAATTCCCTACAAATAGCGGAGGAATAAATGCGACAAGTGCGGCCATGACCACGACGAAAGGCGTATAAATCTTTGCCAGACGCGTGATCATCTGCTCCGTTTTGGCTTTCTTTCCATTCGCCTCTTCGACGAGCGCAATCATTTTTTGAAGACTCGACTCAGACGCAATCTTTGTCGTTTCTACGATGAGTCGTCCTTCTATATTGACCATTCCTGCCAAGACTTCCTCTCCCACACTCACTTGTCGTGGAACCGATTCACCTGTCAATGATGCCGTATCAAGAGAACTCGCCCCACTCACGACAAATCCGTCCATCGGAACCAATTCTCCTGAACGAATAACGAGATGCGACCCAATTGAAACGTCTTCTGGCGATTGTTCGATTTCCCGGTCCGCCTCAAGTACACGTGCTCGTGTCGGCTTCATACTCAACAAGGACTGAATGGATTTTCGGGAAGCTCGTACCGCACGTCCTTGCACGTATTCTCCAAGTTGATAAAACAACATAACCGCTACAGCTTCCGGATATTCTGAAATCGCAAATGCCCCAACGGTCGCAATGGTCATCAAGAATTTCTCATCGAACCATTCGCGATGCCATACGTTTCGAATTGCGCCATATACGACATCGTAGCCGGCAAGTCCGTAAGCCACAAGAAATCCTGGAATCGAATCTGTCCAAATGGCAATCGAAAAAATAAGGGCGGCCGCGAGAAATCTCCAAAGCGTCCAATCTCGTCCTTCGGTTTGATCGTCTTCTTGTTTGACAAACTTCGCCCCCGGCTCAATCCGCATCATCGTCTGTTCGATTGATTCGAGCATCCGGTCTCGCTCTGAAGCATCAATCCATTCAATCACCATTCGACTCGTCGCAAAATCAATTTGGCAAGAGGCGACTTCTTCACGTTTCGTTACATCTCGTTCAATTTTAGCCGCACAGTTTGTACAAGTGATCCCGGATACAGGTAGTACCTCTCGATTTTTCATCATATCCCCCTAACATTCAAACGTTCATTTGAATATATCGTACCGCGAAACGATAGACGTGACAATAGGCAAAAATGACCGACCCTTAATAGGATCGGTCATTGGACTCAAACGTCTTTTTGTTCTTCACTATGCGTCAAGGCAATTTCAACAAGCTGTCTGACATGCTCATCGTCCAATGAATAATAGACGACCTTCCCTTGTTTACGGTACTTCACTAGCCCTTGTTCAAGTAACGTCCGCAAATGATGGGATGCGGTCGCATTCGAATGACCAATGATGGCTGCCACATCACAAACACAAAGCTCGTGTTCAAGCGTCAAGACATATAGCACCTTTAGACGGGTCGGGTCAGCGAATGCCTTAAACAATCGACTGACGCGCGGTGCGTCTAGTTGTGCCAAGGCAGATTGTAGCGTAGGGATGTCCTCAGATTGAATCCCGATTGTTTCACACTGTGGCACTTTCATTTTCTTCACCTCGTCATTTGATGTTTATAGTGTAACAAAAAATACTGAATATATCTGTTATATATTATAGTTGACTAATCACGTACTGTTATAATACAATCAACTCAACAACCAATACTGTGAAACTCTAAAGGAGGACATTTCATTATGAACGAATGGGCAAGCCGTCTCGAGTCATCTGTCGAGTTTTATCAAAAATTACCGGACAAAACATGTCAGGAGTGCGGACAGCATATGGACGAACAGTGTGAGTCATACGAAACGACTTGCGCTTCATGCACAGAAAAACTTCAACTCGCAGAATAAAACAACACCCCTTCTCAATCGAAGGGGTGTTGTTTTAGAGTGACCATCCGACATATGCAGCCACTAATCCGAACATATAAGTCGCAAGCAGATAGAGGCCAAAGCGAATCCAATCTTTCGTCGCAAAACGCATCAGTTCAAGTTTTAGCGTCGAAAATGTTGTGAACGAACCGAAGAATCCGACCCCTAAAAAAAGAATGAGCGACGGATGTTGGGTGTGGGCATATAAATAACCGAGACCAAACGAACCTGAAACATTCACGAACAGAGTCGCCCACGGGAATGGTGAATCCGACCACCGCTTCATGAATTGTCCAATGGCAAAACGCGTAATCGCACCTAAGAAAGCGCCAGCCGCAATCCATATGAATGTCATATTAGTTCACCCCTTCTTTCCGTCTCGAGCCAACGCGGTAACCGAGCCATGAGCTCCAAAGGCCGAGTGTGATACTCAAGAAGACGTACGTCATGGCAATCCATACATGACCTTCTTCTAGCAGTCGTATCGTTTCGACACTAAACGTCGAGAACGTGGTAAAGGAGCCAATCATACCGGTGCCGATGATTGTGACGAGTCGAGGTGAGGCATTGCCTTTTTGAAGAAATGTGTGCGTCAACCATCCCAACAGAAAACTACCGATGAGATTGGTCAGAAACGTTGCGATGGGAAACACGCTCGATCCAAATGAACCGACCATCAAACCGAGTCCATAGCGCGCCATCGCACCAATCGCCCCTGCTAGTCCGACGTATACGTACAGCATTGAATTCCTCCTCCACGAAAAAGACACCTGCAACGCAGGTGTCGATTGAGCTAAGACGATTATATCAAGCTGTCTTCATTTACGAAATAGCTGCAGGAGCCAAAACGGCTTCAATCGCTTCAAACGCTTGATCTAATTCTTCTTTTGTGATGACGAGAGGTGGTGCCAATCGAATCACGGTTTCATGTGTTTCTTTACAGAGAAGGCCACGCTCTTTGAGCGCTTCGCAGTAAGGACGTGCTGACTCTGTCAATTCGATGCCAATAAATAATCCACGTCCGCGAACGTCTCGAATCATTGGATTATCAATCGATTTCAACCGATCCATGAAGTACGTCCCGAGTTCAAGCGAACGCTCCGGAAGATTCTCTTCTTCCAATACTTCAAGTGCCGCGACAGAAACAGCGGAAGCGAGTGGGTTTCCACCAAACGTTGAACCGTGTGATCCCGGGTTAAAGACCGAGAGAATCTCCTTATCAGCCGCAACACACGAAATCGGAAAGACACCGCCTCCGAGTGCTTTTCCGAGGATATACATATCGGGTGTGACCTCTTCCCAATCGATGGCAAACCATTTACCAGAACGTCCAAGTCCCGATTGGATTTCATCTGCGACGAAGAGGACGTTATGCTCTTTACAGAGTTCAGATGCACGCTTCAAATAGCCAGCCGGTGGAATGATGATTCCTGCCTCACCTTGAATCGGCTCTACGATAAACGCTGCCGTATTCTCTGTGATTGCCTCTTCGAACGCATCGATGTCACCATACGGGACGACTTTGAAGCCTGGTAAGAGCGGGCCGAATCCACGCTGATATTCCGCTTCTGTCGACATCGACACAGCGGCCATCGTGCGTCCGTGGAAGTTCCCCGTACAGACGATAATTTCAGCTTGTCCCGGAATACCTTTTACATCGTATGCCCACCGACGTGCCGTCTTCACCGCTGTCTCGACGGCTTCCGCACCCGTGTTCATCGGTAACACCATCTCTTTCTTTGTAAGCGTTACCACTTTGTCGTAAAAACGTCCGAGTTGATCGTTGTAAAAGGCGCGTGACGTCAACGTGATCTTATCCGCCTGATCTTTCAATGCTTGGATGATTTTCGGATGGCAGTGTCCCTGGTTGACAGCAGAGTATGCACTCAACATATCCATGTAGCGATTCCCCTCAGGATCCGTTACCCAAATCCCTTTCGCTTCCGAAATGACAATCGGTAGTGGATGATAGTTGTGTGCCCCGAACTTCTCTGTCATCTCAATAACATCATGTGTTTTTGACATATTACTTCCCCCTTATTCAAAACTATCTTACCCTTTCAGTATATGATGTCCCTCTTTCTTTTGACAATGACGAACTTAAGCATTCCTTGAATTGGCAAAATCAGGTACACTGACAATAGAATATGCATTTAGCATGACAGATTGGAGGAAATGATGTGGCTTCATTGCGTGATTTGTCGGTAGATCAGTTCATCGATGCTTTATCTGTTCCATGTTGTTATATTTCTCAAGATGGTACGGTCCTATTGTGGAATAGTCATGCCGAAGTGTTGTTCGGCTGGGAACGTCAAGAAGTCCTCCATCAACCGTTGCCGGTCGTCCAGCAGCTTGATCAAGCGCTTGAAACGTGGACACCACTCCTCTTGCAATATCCATTTTCAACAACGGCAATGACGCCGTTTCAACATAAGGACGGCTCCGTCATCTATGCGACCGCATACTTGCAGTCCTTTTCGCTCGAAGACGTGTACGGCTATTTCTTATCCTTTCTTCCGAAAGGATTTGATCCCCTCATTAGTACAGAGCAATTCAACTTATTGCATCATTTTCAAGAAATGATTAAACAGTCCACACATTACTTAGCGACGAATGCAAAAGGGGAGATCGTCGATATCAATCCATCGTTGTGCCGATTGCTTGATGTAACCGAACAACAGCTGATTGGACGTGAATGGTTCGAGCTCATCCATGATCCAAGCGACCAAGACGGCATTTCGCGTAACGTCTTAAAATCATTGGCGACCAATCGAATTTGGAATGGTGAGATGCCGATTTCCTGTAAACAGCATGAGCAAGATGCGTGTTGGCTCAACTTGACAGTCGTACCGATTGTCAGTGAAAAAAATGAAGTCATTCAGTATACGGCATTTGGTTTTGATGTATCTGAAAAGAAGCGTCTTGAAAAAGAAGTTGAGCTTCTCGCCTACCAAAATGAATTGACCGGACTCTACAACAAAAAAGGTTTTTTACGTCGCTATGACTCGATTCTTCAACAAATCGATGAGCGAGAAGGTCTCCTTCATATCGCCTTGTTTGATATCGACCGTTTCAAAATCATCAACGAGTCGTTCGGATCTCGTGTCGGGAACGAACTCCTCATTCAAATCAAAGAACGCGCCCTGCATCTCATTCCAGAATCTTCTCTCTTGTTCCATCCAATGGGCGGACTGTTCGGAGTCATGTTCTTCGAGCAATCAAAAGAAGAAGTGTTTCAAGTGCTACGTCATTTGCAACACGAGCTGCAGCGACCGTTTCGAATTTACCACCATTCGATTATGGTATCGATTTCCGTCGGATGCGTATTTTATCCGTCCTCCACAAGTTCGCTCGAGGAACTGTACACACGTGCTGAAAGTGCCCTTTTCAAAGGAAAACAGATTGGGGTTGGAACGATTCAGTTCGTGACAAAGGATATGGATGCCGCCTTCTCGAGACAAATCCATATTGAGAAGGCGATGTACCGAGCTCTTGAAGAAAAGCATTTTTATCTTGAGTATCAACCAAAATACGAACTCGCCACCGATCGCCTCATCGGGTTTGAGGCACTTCTTCGTTGGCATCATGAAGAACTCGGACAAATCCCGCCTTCTGAGTTCATCCCGCTCGCTGAAGAAATGGCGCTGATTGTTCCGATCAATAACTGGGTCATCTTAGAAGCGACGAAACAGCTGAAAGCTTGGAAAGCCGAGTTCGACCAACCGCTCTCCATGGCAATCAACATTTCACCAAACCAGTTCCGAAGCGACAGTTTCTTGAATACGTTGCGAAACATCAAACAGCAACTTCAACTTGACCCGTCCGACGTCATTTTAGAGATTACAGAGAGTCTCGTCATGCAACAGACCGATGAGATTATCGAGCGTATGGAACAAATCAAGCGCTTGAACTATCGACTGTCGATTGATGATTTCGGAACTGGCTTCTCGTCCTTACAGTATTTGAAGTCCTTCCCGGTCGACGAGCTTAAAATTGATAAAGTCTTTCTCGATGATTGGATGACGTCCAAATCGCATCTCCTCGATGTCATCGTGCATCTCGGGAAGAGCTTAAATCTCCACGTCGTCGCGGAGGGAGTCGAAGATGAAGAAATGTTGGCACACTTAAAGTCGACGGATTGCGATTCCTTCCAGGGCTATCTTTATGCAAGACCTGCCTCGCCAAGTGCGATCGAACAATTACTCCGGTCATCAAAAAACTCACCGAACGCTTGAGGCGTCGGTGAGTTTTTTTATAGGGCGATTGTGGCGGTCCAAAGCCCATAAATGCCATAGGTCGCACACAATAAAATAATCAGAGCAATCATCGACTGGGTACGGGTCAAGAATGGTCGTCCTTGTTCCCGTTCTGCCAAAAGAAAGACAAAGATGCCCGGTGCGTATAGAATCATCGCAATCAAGACGTACTCTAACCCAGAAGCATAAAGTAACCAGGCGGCGTATAACGACGCAATTCCGGAAACGGCCATCATCTGTAACGACGTCTTCCGTTTCGCCTCCATCCAACCGTAGAGTGCCGAGAATAAATAAGGGACGAGCGCCGCGATCCCAGCAATGCTTGAAAGGACGAGATATGTCTGTTCCGAAAACAATGCAATAGCCGTGACGACTTGAGTAAATACTTGAGTAATGAACAAGGCGTTCACTGGTGTACTGTTTGTATTCAAACGATTGAACACTTTCGGAAACACTCCGTCTCGACTCGCCACATAAGAAATTTCAGTCGCTAAAATCGTCCATCCGAGTAATGCACCTGTCAACGAGACGAGTAGTCCGATGTTAATCAACGTTGCCCCAAACGGACCGACAACCGCTTCTAACACATACGCCATCGACGGTTCAGGTAACGCCGCGAGTTGCTCCTGAGTCATGACACCAAACGAGAAGATAGAAATCATCATGTAAATCAATAACGTACCGATTAGACCAATCACCGTCGCTCGACCGACATCTTTTTTATGACGTGCGCGCGAGGATAAGACGACCGCGCCTTCAATCCCGACGAAAGCCCAGAGTGTGACGAGCATCGTTGACTTCACTTGTGGAAACACATTTGCCCAGACAAATCCTGTTTCACCCCAAAAGTCGACTTGGAACGTATCGATTTGAAACGCGAATAAAATAAACACGATGAACAAGAAAATCGGAACGAGTTTCGCAATCGTTGTGACGATGTTTAATAGCGCCGCCTCACGCATCCCACGTGAGATGAGCCAAAACAAGCCCCAAATCAGGACGACACTCATGAGCAAGCGGAACAGTCGATGTTCTGCAGAAAAAACAGGGAAAAAATATGCCAATGTGCTAAAAATCAACGTGATGTTCGCCACTGTGCCAATCCAAGCTGACATCCAGTATCCCCATCCGCTGTTGAATCCGACAAACTTCCCGAACCCTTCCCGGGCATAGGCATAAATTCCACCCTCTAGCTCCGGGCGCGTGTTCGCTAAAAATTGAAAGACAAAGGCAAGCATGATCATGCCGACACCCGTAATCCCCCATCCAATTAAAACAGGACCAACCCCTGCTCCCTGCGCCATCGCACCGGGTAGATTAAAGGCCCCTCCACCAATCATTGTCCCGACGACCATCGCCGCAAGACCGAAAAAGCCGATTCCGGCTGAATGTTGTTTCAAATTAACGCCTCCACCATACTCAATCTCTCCGAATAACTATACAAAGATATTGTATAATCATTCGTTGATTTTTCTATTCTACTTCCTGAAAGGATTGATGAATAGTCATTCTAAATAAGTTTATATTTTCGAATAATTTGAAAAATTCCATTGCATATTCATGTCAGATGTAGTTTAATTACAACATATTCTAAATTATCAGAATTTTCGGGAGGTTGTATGATGCGTAACAAAAAATGGCTAGCTTTATCGGGGGTCGCATTATTGGCGACGGCAGCTTGTAGTACAGGGGATGACTCATCTAGTTCGGACGGCTCATCTTCGAGCGATGCAAAAAAAGAAATCACGATGGTATCAGCGACGGACTTACCTCAGCTTGATCCAACACTCACAACGGACTCGACATCTATTATCGTCACGAACAACGTGTTCGAAGGGTTATATCGTTTAGACGAAAATAACCAACCGACACCGGGGATTGCCGAAGATGTCGAAGTGTCTGAAGACGGTCTTACATACACGTTCAAATTACGTGACGCAAACTGGTCAGATGGTTCACCAATCACAGCTGAGGACTTTGTGTATTCTTGGAAACGTGCACTTAACCCTGAAACGGGTGCCGAGTATGCGTATATTCTCCAAGATTTGAAAAATGCGAATAAAATCCTTGCAGGCGAAATGTCACTCGACGATCTCGGTGCGAAAGCAGTCGATGAGAAGACACTTGAAGTTCAGTTGGAAGCGCCTGCGCCATACTTCTTAGGATTGACTGGTTTCCCGACGTATATGCCACAAAAACAAGAGTTCGTTGAAGAACAGGGCGAAGAGTTCGCGACGACAGTCGACAAAACACTCTATAACGGTCCTTATGTCTTGAGTGAGTGGCAAGACAACGCTGGTTGGGTTTATAAGAAAAACCCAGAGTATTGGGACGCTGAAAACGTCAAGATGGACACGATCAACGTCAAAGTCGTAAAAGACGTCTCGACGGGAGTTAACTTGTTCGAATCAGGAGAAGCGGATTACACACTCCTTTCTTCTGAGTTCGTTCCACAATTTGAAGACAGCGATGAGTTCAAAACACGTGCTGACGCTCGAATCAACTTCCTTCGTTTCAACCAAAAGAATGAAGCTCTTCAAAACGTAAATATCCGTGAAGCACTTGCAAAAGGCTTTGATAAGCAGAGTGTGACAGACATCATTCTAACGGACGGTTCAGAACCAGCGAACTTTATCGTAGCGAAAGATTTCACATTCACAGAAGACGGGGCTGACTTCCGCGAGAAATACCCGGATCTCCTCAGCTACAACGTAGATGAAGCAAAAGCCGCTTGGGAAAAAGGACTTCAAGAACTTGGAGTTGAGACGGTCGAACTTGAGTTCCTCTCACGTGATGAGGAAGCGTTCAAGAAAGTAAACGAGTTCATCAAAGGTGAACTTGAGAAGAACTTACCTGGTTTGACACTCAACATTAAGCAACAACCGTTCAAAAACTTCCTTGACCTTGAAAGTAAAGGTGAATACGATGTTTCTGCAGCCGGTTGGGGCCCTGACTACCAAGATCCAATGACATACCTCGACATGTGGGTCACAGACGGACCATTTAACCGTATGGCTTACTCAAATGACGAGTATGATCAGTTGATTCAATCAGCGAAGAAAGAAGCGGATCAGATGAAGCGTTGGGAATCCATGCAAGAAGCTGAACGCATCCTTCTCGAAGAAGACTTCGCGATTGCTCCGATTTACCAAAAAGGTGAAGCATACTTAGAGCGTTCGAATATCGAAAACATGTACCGTCACCCGTTCGGAGCCGATGCAAGCTTCAAGTGGCTTGACGTGAAATAATGAGATAACATCCTTGATCCTATCTGAATCAAGGATGTTTTTCTGTCGTGAAAGAGGCTTCACAGTATGAAGAGTTGGACATTATGGTCCACTCTATTGTTGACTTCGTCTCCACTTCAACTATTCGAGAGATTTTCGTTTTCGTCACACATGACCCATCCGACTTTACAGTTTGCCTGTACTTCGTAACAGTCTCCTATTGGTTCAATCTCCGTAGACTGCACGACCATCATATAATGGCAAGCGCACATAAAAAATGACTTCCATCGATTTGATGGAAGTCATTTTCATCTATCACGCCTCACGCTTCGCGCGAAGTTCAGCAGGTACTTTCCCACGTTTTGAAATCACTTGTGCAATGCCAACAAAGACAACAAACGAAATCAATGCCGCGAAGAAGCCAATCCAAATCGATGCTGTAATCCCGAGCACCAAGTATCCGATTGCTGAGACAATTGCTGAGAGGAGCGCGTATGGCAATTGTGTCACTACGTGATCGATATGATGTGAACCCGCTCCAGTTGAGCTGAGGATCGTTGTATCCGAGATTGGTGAACAGTGGTCTCCGAATACAGCACCGGCCAATACAGCGGCAAGTGATGCAAGGAGAAGCTCTGGTTCAACCGCCATGATCAAATCCGCACCGATCGGAAGCATTAAACCAAATGTTCCCCAGCTCGTTCCTGTCGAGAATGCCATGATCCCAGCAATCAAGAAGAGGAGAAGTGGCAAGTATGAAGCTGCAATCGTATCTGTCACGAAGCTTGCCAAGTATTCACCAGTCTTCATATCACTGATGACTGCAATGATTGTCCAGGCAAACAAGAGAATCAAGACTGCCGGCCACATAGCGCGCACACCTTCCCACGCTGCTTTACCGTAGTCACGTGCAGGAATTTTACGTCCGATGAGAAGTAAGAATGCCACAATCAAACTAATGACGACACCGGCCACGAGTGAACGTGTCACGTCTGTCGATTCGAATGCACCGATGAGCGTAAAGTCTTGACCATCAGCCGCGAGGGCTTGACCACCTGTATAGAGCATTGCCGATACCGTCGCAATGATGAGGGCGATGATTGGTACGATCAAGTCACGGACTTTTCCGCCTTCATGCTCATGCAAGTCTTCACTCATTCCCATTGGTTTACCTTTAGCTGAATCATACAATTCACCTTGAAGGGCACGAAGCTCGTGCGTGCGCATCGGTCCGATGGCGAGTCCAGTAAATGCGACATAGGCTGTCAACAAGAGGGCAAAGACCGCATAGAAGTTCATTGGAATGATTTGAATGAATGCAGAGAATGACGAGTAGCTGTCAATCGAATACTTCGTCAAAATACCCGCGATGATGGCGATGATATATGCACCCCAGCTCGAAAGTGGGCTGATGACACAGACAGGGGCTGCCGTCGAGTCAATCATGTATGCCAATTTCGCACGTGAGATGTTTTTGCGGTCCGTGAGCGGACGGCTGATATTCCCGACCGCTAAGCTATTGAAGTAGTCGTCGATGAAAATCAAAATTCCGAGTCCGAATGAGACGAGACGGGCACCACGTGCCGTTTTTACGTTCGCCGCAGCCCATTCACCGAATGCGCGTGCACCACCTGACGTCTGAATGATGGATGATAAAATCCCGAGTAAGAGCAAGAACGCAATCAACAAGACGTTCCATTCGTTAATGGCTCCATCTGACCAGAATAAGGCGATGATGTTCGACCATAAATATTGAATGGAGTCGATTGGGTTGAAACTGTGCAAGAGAAGGACTCCTGCGATAATCCCGACACCAAGTGATGGGATGACCTTTCTTGTTGTGATTGCCATAATGATTGCAAGTAATGCCGGTACGAGCGAGAGTACCGAAGTTGAATAATCTACCATGCTGAATTCCTCCTTTTTTGATTAGGATGAGGCCCCCCTATGCTTAAAAAAACGCAAAGCGAGGGCATCGGCAACAAAGCCGACACCCTCGCTGGATGTTCCGTCTTTCTTAGCCGACTTGGAGCGCTCCATACGTAAATATGTATGGCAGTCCGACGGGTATTTCCCGTCAGCCCAGCACAACCCCACGGACATGGTGTTGCACTTCGGCGATCCTGCCTTTTTGTAGTCCTCATCGTTGTCATCCTCCGACTACTTACTCATCAGCATCGCACCTCTACCTCATCGATAGCACGAATATTCATTTAAAGTTACGTCTAAATTATCACAAGTTGACGTCACATATCAATAGTTTTTTTCATCACGAATGATTCGCTTCAAAACAGCGAGTGCTTCTTGGTCATTCGTTTCTACCGCTTTAAAGAAGTCGTTGAAGAAGTGGTATAACACGAACCGGTCAGCGTGAGACTTCGTCTGTTCTTTAATCGTAGAGAAAATCAGTCGTCGTAAACGACGTTTCGTTTGTGTTTCTTCCGGTAGTTCTTCGCATCGGTCCTTGAAAGCACGATATACAGAATTGATCAATTCCTCATGTTCATCATACGACCGATTGTAAGCAACTTGTTCCATCTGTAATATCCCCCCTTTCAATGTTGACCCGATGAAACTTGTCGTAAATATACCAACTTCTAGTCAAGCATTCAATTGTTATCGATGGTTCTTAACAAAAATCATACGTTAGACCGAGTCAATCGTTGATAAATGAGAAGGTGGTCACATCGAACAACCCCATATCGGTCAATTTCAAATCTGGAATGACCGGTAAGGCGAGGAAGGACATCGTCAAGTAAGGGTTGAAATGACGATGGGCTCCTACGACATCTAACGCATCGTTCAGCTGTTCTAATATCTCTGCCACTTCACGGTATGGGCGCTTCGTCATCAATCCACCGATTTCAAGTGGCAGGACGGCAAGGACTTCTCCTTCCGATACAGCAACGACACCACCGCCTACCTTCTCAAGCGTTCTCGCCGCAAGCAACATATCTTCCGGGCTGACCCCAGCAATCACCAAGTTATGACTGTCATGGGCCACTGTAGCTGCAAGCGCACCTCGCTTCAAGCCAAATCCTGTCACCGGGGCAAGTGCCATGTGACCTGTCCCATGATGGCGTTCGATGACAGCGAGCGTGGCGATATCTTGTGACAAGTCCGCCCCTGAGGCATCTGGTTGAAATGAAAGTCGTTGTCGTTTTGTCAACAAGCTATTCGGAAGCACTTGAATGACATCAACCTCTTCTGCACTCGGCGCAAGTCGGAACGAATCCGTCGTCAATTCAGGTAACGCCAGTTCACCTTTCATCGGTTTCGGCACTTCGATTCCTTCCGACTCAAATGTCGCATTCCCCTTCTCCGCAACGAGCGTACCATTCACATATACTTGCTCGATTTTTACCGATTCGACGTCTGACAAGATAACGAAGTTCGCTTTCTTACCAGGTGCAATTGCCCCGACTTCTTTCAATCCATAAGCCTCTGCTGCATGTAGACTTGCGATGGCATAGGCGGTTTCCGGCTTGACTCCTTGCTTGATGGCGGTACCGATGTTGTAGTCGATTCCACCTTCCGCGACCAGGTCATCCAAATGCTTATCGTCCGTACAGAAGAGGAAACGATGGGCATTGCTTTCCGTGACGGCTAAACTCACCTTCTCCACGTTTCTGGCGACTGACCCTTCTCGAATCTGAACATAAAATCCACGACGCACCCGTTCAATCGCCTCTTCGGCAGTCGTACATTCGTGATCCGTCATGATTCCTGCTGAACGATATACATTCAATTGATCAGGGTTGAGACCTGAAGCATGTCCATCCACGACTTTGCCTGCTTGTTCCGTCTGCGCGATCTTTTGAAGCATATCTTCGCTTCCGGCTTCGACCGATGGATAATCCATGACCTCGCCTAGTCCATGCACACCTGGATCTCCTAAAAACGGTGCCAAATCTTCGGCATATAGTTTGGCACCTGCATGTTCAAACGGTGTCGCCGGTACGCAACTCGGGAGCATCATCCGGACATCGAGTGGGAGTCCTTTCGCATCCGCTAACATATATTCAATCCCGAGCGCCCCGTTCACATTCGCAATCTCATGAGGATCGGCAATCACGGTCGTGACGCCAAGCGGCAGGACTGCTTTCGCAAACTCGTGTGGTGGAACCATCGATGACTCGATATGGACGTGAGAATCGATAAAGGACGGTGCAAGCGTCCAAGTTGGGTCGTGATACTCGACCTCTCCATCGTACCCATCCCCAATAGCCACAATATATCCCCCGTCGATGGCGACGTCTGTACGAATCGTCTCACGACTGTACACGTCAATCACTGCGACGTCTTTAAAGACGACGCCCGCTTTCTTTTTCTTTGCGGCGATGTCAATCAAATGTTGTTTCTCCATCTCTCGATCTCCTTATTCAACGTATTTTAACTATCTTACCAAGAATATTCTTTTCGTTGCAATTTCTTTTTCAAGTTGTGCGACAATGATAACATATCTGTCTGAAAGGGGTTACAACGATGCAATACAAATTAGGAGAGTTGACACCAAACGTCGATCCAACGACTTATCTTGCACCCGGGGCACATGTGATTGGTGATGTGACGATCGGTGCCCACTCGGGAGTATGGTTCAATACCGTCATCCGAGGAGATGAGGGACCCATTCGAATCGGTTCTTATGTGAATATTCAAGATGGTTCGATGATCCACCAATATGAAGGGTCACCGACAATCATCCATGACCGCGTCTCAATCGGTCATATGGCGATGATTCACGGCTGTGAGATTGAAGAAGATTGCTTGATTGGCATGCACGCTACCGTACTCGATGGGGCAAAGATTGGGAAAGGGTCATTTATAGCAGCCGGTGCGCTCGTTACACCGAATATGCAGATTCCTGAAGGGGTGATGGTCATGGGGGTTCCCGCCAAAGTTGTGCGTCCTTTAAACGACGATGACCGCTTTATTATGGAAAGAACAGTGAAAAAATACGCCAAACGTGCCGAGCAATACCAACAGTCGTGCGTACCTTTAAGCCAGAAGCACAGTTTTTGAAAGCGTTTACAGGATTCATAAAATGTTAACGTTTCTCTCGAATTTTCTACATAGTTCCTTTGTATACTGAAGGTGTAGCCAAGCTGACGTATTGAAAGGAGCCCACTCTATGTATCCGAACCATGATCAACTCATGCTAGACCTGTATGCCACATCCATCAATCCAAGTTATGGCCTTCATATCGATGATTCATTCGATGATGTCCTACACGGTGCACATCGAGAGGTTTGGGAACGTATGCATTTGGATAATACTAGAGAAGAAGATGTTAATAATGGAGGAACGACTGAATGATTCCAGCGACTGTGATTCAAGATTGGCTCGCAACAAAAATAAAGCGATAAATAATCGATATATAGAGCAAGCGAGCGAAGAGGTTTCCCTTCGCTCGCTTTTTATTATTCAAACATGATGAGATGCGAATCAATCGGTTGTCGCGTTTTTGGGGACGGGATATCCTCGGCATCATATTTACCGATTTGCAGGAGACCGATAAACGTCTCACCTTCCGCCCCAATCATCTCCTTCAACCTTGCATCGTCAAACAATCCACCCGTCCGCCAGACCATCCCGATCTCTCGTTCACTTAACAAGAGTTGGACATTTTGAATGAATGTCGCCGTCGCGAGCAACGCGTCTCGATTCCCTTTGTCCGTCTCAAAATGTTTTGCCGTCACATACATACAGGTTGCCGCATTTAAAATCCGTCCCGTCACCTTTTCACGCTGTCCTTCTGACGCCTCCGAGAAGGCTGGTTCGAGCGCATCGAGTAACACTCGCTTCCCGTCCCCATTGAACACATACACGTTCCATGGCTCGACTTTATTGTGAAATGGTGCGTGGTGTGCCGATTGCAACACTTCATAGAGCACTTTCGTATCGATTGGTTCTTCTTTAAACATACGGACCGTACGTCTTTCTTCAATTAATTTTTGTGCTGCTGTCTTTGTCATGACCGTCACTTCCCCTTTTTTTCTCTTCTCTATCATAATTGAAAAACGTTCTCATTTCAAAATCAAAAAAGACTACAGATTGCTCTGTAGCCTTACGTCGATTGACCAATGACTTCACATGCCACCAAGTCTTCAAACGTTTGGCGACGGACGACAAGGCGGTGATTCCCTTCCTTGACGAAGACGACCGCCGGACGAAGCATTTGGTTATAGTTACTCGCCATCGAGAAGTTATACGCTCCCGTTGCTTTGACAAGTAATAAATCACCCGGTGTGACCGGAGGGATCAATGAGCGGTTCGAGATGATGTCTCCCGATTCACAGCACGCTCCGACTATTTTTGCCTCGAGCGTCTTCTCTTCATTCATTCGAGTCGCTGCCACGACCTCATACTCTGCGTCATACAATGCCGGACGGATATTATCCGTCATCCCGCCATCGACAGACACGAATGTACGAACGCCACTCACTTCTTTGACGGTCCCCACTTCATACAGCGTGGCACCGGCATTGGCGACGAGCCAACGCCCCGGTTCAATCCCGATTTTCGGAAGTGGCGATTCACGTGCTTCGACTTCCTCGATCAACGTCTCCATCACACGCTCCATCGTTTGTGCGAAGTCGAGACGCTCGTCTTCATCTAAGTATGCGACACCGAAGCCACCACCGATATTCAACACATCCGTCGTATAGCCGGTCTCCTGACGAATCGTATCCATGAAGCGCACCATCGTCTTCACCGTGTTGATGAAGAGGGTTGGATCTTGAATTTGAGAGCCGACATGACAGTGAATCCCCTTCAACTGTAAGTGCTCCGCTTCCAACGTCGCACGAACAGCATCTAAATACGTGTCGTCGTGCGTCGGGAAACCGAATTTTGTATCAACCCCACCTGTTTGAATCGCCGCATGGGCACCTCCGACAACTTGAGGCACGATGCGGAGAAGCACATCGACTTCACGATTGTATTCAGCCGCAAGTCCTGACAAGAGGCTGATTTCTCGCATATTGTCGATGGTAAAGTGTGTAATCCCCTGTTCGAGCGCGTATGTGATATCCAAGATCGTCTTGTTCGACCCATGGACATGAATGCGCTCGGCCGGTACCCCAGCATGCAGTGCCACGTACATCTCACCCCTTGAGACGACGTCGACGCTTAACCCTGCGGCCATCACTTTTTCATACACGGCCGCAATCGATAACGCTTTTGACGCGTATAATGCATACGTGTTCGGATACTTGTCTAGAAACGCATTCTGGACAATCTCAAGGCGGCGCTCTAGTTCTGGTTCACTCATGATGTATAAAGGTGTCCCGTACGTCGCTTGAAGTTCACGGAGGGACACGCCCTCGATCAAACATTCTGATTGATTGGTGGTGTACATACAATTCCTCCTTCAAAGCGATGTGGGACACGCCACGAACGGGCACAGAGCTGTTCTGAATTGTTGGCATAGCCAACACGTGTCACGTCATCGATTTTCGTTTCAATCCCATATAGCATGACGCGGTCGCCGATTTGTACGGCTTCATCCACTTTAATGAAGCTATGACTCATAAAGATATTGCTGACGAATGGATAGGCTTTTCCTGAAATGTGAACAGGCAAATGACGTCGCGCTCGCATTAATCCATCTCCATATCCGACCGGTAAAACGGCAATTCGTTCCTTTGTTTCCGCGGTATACCCCGTTCCATACCCGACATGAGCCCCCACTTCGATGTCATGGACAGCAACCACTTCTGTCTCCCAGTAAAATGCAGGCACGAGCCACTCCACTGGCTCGACCGATGAATAGCCGTATAAGAAAATACCGACGCGCACATGGGTGCAATGATGCAAGCGTGAATCATCTTGAAGCGTGGCCGCACTGTTCGCCGCATGAATCAATTCAAACGTATGACGTTCCATCAAACGCGTCGACCAGTCAGCGAAACGTTCGACTTGAACGCTATGCTCGACTTCGGCATTGTCTGCATCCGCGAGCGGGAAATGTGTGCACAGTCCGACAAGGTTCAATCCTTCATTTTGACAGAAGGCGACGATTTGTAGCGCTTCTTCAAACGTTTTGGCGCCGAATCGGTTCATGCCGACGTCTAGCTTCAAATGAAGGCGAACGCCATCGAGATGCTCCCGCTGTGAGACGAGCCATTCATACGAGCCGATCGCGACGTCAAAATCATGGGCATGCACGTGTTCCCACGTATATACCGGATTCATGACGAGGACGCGAGCCGACTCTGCATGCGTTCGCACTTCGGTCGCTTCTTCTAATGTGGTCACCATGAAGTGACGGACCCCTTCGTCATACAAAGTCGTCACAACTGGCTCCATCCCTAAGTTATAGGCGTTGTTTTTCACGACCGCAAACACAGGGCGCCCGAGCGCTTCAATCCGGCGTTTGTTTTCGCGAATCGCATTTAAGTCAATTGTGACTCCCATCGTTCAAAACTCCTTTACTCTATGACTGCTGATTTTACAAACGTGATCCAATCACGGTGTTCCGGAAGCTGTCCTGTCACGGCTTCACGATAGCGTGTCAACATTTCGGTCGCAACCTTCTGGACGCCTCCACCAATCGAGATATGGTCGACCTCGATGACGCTCGTCACCTCGGCTGCCGTTCCCGTCAAGAAGATTTCATCGGCTACATATAGTTCATCACGCCCGATATGACGCTCGACGATTTCGTATCCGGCTTCATGAGCCAATTGCATCACCGTTTGGCGTGTGATGCCATCTAGTACAGAACAATCAAGGGACGGTGTCGTAATCGTTTTTCCTTTCACGAGGAAGATGTTCGCGACACTCGCTTCACTGACGTTTCCGTTCATATCAAGAGCGATCGCTTCGTCGAATCCGTCACGGAGCGCCTCTCCTTTTAATAGTTGTGAGTTCATATAGTTCGATGCCGCCTTCGCTTGCATCGGCATCATGGTAGAAGACACGCGACGATACGAGGCCACTTTCGCTCGAATCCCGACCGTCTTGTTGAAGTATTCACCGAGCGGCCAACACGAGATGGCAACATGTACCTTCGTCTCAGCAGTCGGCATAAGTGCTTGCCAAGGTGTTCCAAGGAAGACGAACGGACGGATGTAACATGCTTCAAATCCATTTCGCTCAATCAATTCCATCGTCGCTTGTTCGAGTTCATCAACCGTATACGGTAGTGTGACGTGGTAGTATGCACACGAGCGAACGAGTCGCTCCAGGTGTTCACGTAACCGGAAGATGGCAGGACCTTCCTCCGTGTGGTACGCGCGAATCCCTTCAAAAAACCCGCTTCCGTAGTGAATCGCGTGTGTCATGATACTCGTGTTTGCGTCAGTCGGCTCAATCCAAGCCCCGTCTTTCCACATCCATTGTCCATACTGTTCCATAATGCAACTCTCCCATTCCTCATTGTTTATATTTTCTGTCTATTATACGTTAGAGAGAGCGTAAGTCATCAACAAGTTGCGTTTTTTCAGAAGTTTTTTCATCTTTCTGCTTGATGACTCGTGCCGGTGTTCCCGCGACGACGACGCCTGGAGGCACATCTTGTGTGACGACACTGCCTGCCGCGACTACCGCATTTTCACCGACGCGAACGCCTTCCAAGATGACCGCGTTCGCTCCGATCATGACACCATCCTCGATGATGACCGGATCTTTTGAAGGTGGCTCAAGGACACCTGCAACCACGGCACCCGCGCCAAGGTGAACGTTTTTCCCGAGCGTTCCGCGCGCTCCGATGACCGCGTTCATGTCGACCATCGAACCATCTCCGATGACCGCTCCGATGTTGACGACAGCTCCCATCATGACAACCGCGTTATTTCCGATTTGAACGTGGTCTCGGATGAACGAGCCTGGTTCGATTCGGGCATTGAGTCGTGTCGTATCAAGCATCGGTACGGCGCTGTTGCGACGGTCGTATTCAAGATGTGAATCCGTGATGACCGATGCATTGGCTTCCAAGAATGCGGCTGCGCGTTCTGCCGTCGTCAAGAACAGTTTCGACTCATCCGTTCCGAATGCTTTCGCTTCCTCAATTTCAAGACCTGCCAATTGACCGTTGACGTAAAGCTTGACTGGTGTTTCCTTCTTGGCATCTTTAATATATTGTGCGATTTCATAAGCGTTTGTGAGTAACATGAGTAGCCTCCTCGTATAAGTTCGATAGATTATAAAGTCCTGCCGGGCGATCGATGATCGTTGCCGCTGCGGCAAGGGCCCCGTTTGCAAAGACGCGTTTGGATAACGCGGTATGTTTCAATTCAATCATTTCATCATCTCCGGCGAAGAGCACGGTATGCTCACCGAAAATCGTGCCCCCCCGAATGGAATGCATGCCTAACTCTTCAGTTCCACGCGCTTCCCGACGTGACGTTCGTTCGTAAATCGGTGTCACGTCACGCTTCGCTTCGATGGCACGTGCCAATAATTCTGCCGTGCCGCTTGGTGCGTCCACTTTCTTTCGATGGTGCGCCTCAATCACTTCAATGTCGTACCCGAGCGTGAGCGGGACGAGCTGGTCGAGCAACTGCTTCAAGAGCGCGATCCCATATGACGTGTTATACGACTGGAAGATTGGGATGTCTTGTGAAGCCGTTTCGATTTCAGCCAGTTCTTCCGGTGTGAAGCCCGTCGTCGCGATGACGAGTGGAATATTGCGTTCCCGTCCGAACGCGAGCAAGCCAGGGAGTAACGCCGGATTCGAAAAGTCGATCACGACATCGACGGGTGCCTCTACCTCACTCAGAGTCGCCGTGTGTTCGTCACTTCCCGGTGAGACGATTGCCGTGACGTTCACACCTTGCGCGTGAGCGACCTCTTCGACAATCCGTCCCATCGCGCCGAATCCGTGGATGAGCACATTCATTGTCTCACCTCATTGAATTGCTCCATCGCAGACAGTAATTTCGCTTCAGCCGTCGCGCTCATCGGAACGAGCGGCAGGCGTGGCGCGCCGACTTCAAAACCTCGCGCTTGAAGCGCCGCCTTCACCGGAATCGGATTCACTTCTGAGAAGAGTTCATCGATGACTGGGAGCAAACGAATTTGCCATGTCCGAGCCGTCTGTAAATCACCTGCCAACAGAGCTTCTGCCAACGCGACCGTCGCTCCCGGATAGACGTTTGATAAAACGGAGACGACACCTTGTGCACCCCAAGCCATGTACGGCAAGATTTGATCGTCATTTCCGCAGTAAACAGTGAACCCTTCCGGAATATGAGCCATCATCTGCGCCATGACCGAGATATCCCCACTCGCTTCTTTCAAGGCGGTGATGCGTGGATGTTCCGCAAGCTCGCCGACCGTCTCCGGCGCCAAGGCGACACCTGTCCGTGATGGGACATTATAGAGCATGAGTGGGATTGGTGACACATCCGCAATCGCAGTAAAGTGAGCAATCAGCCCAGCCTGCGTCGACTTGTTATAGTAGGGTGTGACGACCATCGCCATCTCGGCACCAAGTTCGGCGGCCCGTTTCGTTTTCTCGATACTGACTGCTGTATTATTCGATCCGGTTCCCGCGATGATCACGGCTCGGCCGTTTGCAACCTCAACCGCCCGGACGAGCAATGTTTCAAACTCCTCATCGGTGATCGTCATTCCTTCGCCGGTCGTCCCGCCGATAACGAGACCCGTCACACCTTCCTGGATTTGATCTTCGATCAATGCTACCCATGCTTCTAGATTCAACTGCCCATTTTCTTGAAATGGGGTAGCTAGTGCTGTCGCCACTCCTGTGAACATGTCATCTCCTCCTTATTTCATCGCTGTTTGACTAATCATACATTGTGCGATTTGAACGGCATTCGCAGCCGCCCCTTTTCGGACGTTATCTGCAACGCACCACAAATGGAACGTATTGGGTTGTGAATCGTCTCGGCGAATTCGTCCGACATACACCTCATCCGTCCCGTTCGCATCGAGCGGTGTCGGATAGGCCAGTTCAGATGGATTGTCCATGACCACGACACCTGGCGCATCTGCGAGTACGGCTTTCACTTCTGCGACCGTCGCATCCCGTTCGAGCGTCACCGTGATCGATACCGCATGGCTGTTTCGTACTGGTACTCGGACACAAGTGGCTGTTACGCCGAGGTTCGGCGCGTTTAAAATCTTACGTGTCTCCTCCATCATCTTCTGTTCTTCTTTCGTGTAGCCATTTTCTAAAAACACATCGATGTGCGGCAACACGTTATCATAAATCGGATACGGATAATTCGTCGGTTCTTCTCCGCGCGCACCGCGCTCGAGGTCATCAATCCCTTTTTGACCCGATCCCGATACTGCTTGATACGATGTATAGGCGACACGTGTCAGTCCGTATACTTCCGCTAATGGTGCGAGCGCCACGACCGATTGAATCGTGGAACAGTTCGGGTTCGCGATGAGCGTCTTCTCCGGACTGAGTTCGACTCGGTTCACTTCCGGTACGATGAGTGGAATTCCTTCTTGCATTCGGAATGCGCTTGAATTATCGATGACGATGACTCCTTGCTCGCTCAACCGTGGGGCGTATTGTTCACTAATGCTCCCACCAGCAGAGAAGAGTGCGATATCGATCGGGTCCGCATAAATCGCATCGGTCAATTCACGAATCACGACCGATTGTCCGTTCACCTCGACCGTCTTTCCTGCCGAGCGGGCTGAAGCATAGAGTCTCAACTCGCTGATTGGAAATTCATATTCTGTTAAGACGTCAATCATTTTTTGTCCGACGGCACCTGTCGCACCGACGACTGCTACGTTATACATTATGCTACCCCCTTATAAGTGGAACCGGGCCGCAATGGCTGCGACTGCCGCTTCTACGTCTTGTTCTTGAATCGTATAGGAAATACTGATTTCAGACGTTGTGACTTGATAGAATGGAATTCCCATCTCGCGGAATGTCGCAAAGAGTTCTGATGCGACGCCTGTCGCGTCTCGCATGCCGATTCCGACGACCGAAATTTTTGCATGTTCCGTGTGACGATCGATTTTGATTTGAGGTAAGCTCGCTGTCAACTCCGCGAGCGCCTCTTCTAAAAACGCCTCTTCATCGAGCGGACATGTGAACGAGAGGAACACTTCCCCGTCGAATGCCGTCTGTGAAATCATATCGATATTGACGTGTCGCTCTGACAATCGTTCAAAGATGTCTGCGACTCCCGCCGCCGTGTGCGGAATATGCTTGATTGAGACACTGAGTACGTTCTTGACGACACTTACACTCGTGACTGCTTTCTGTTCCATTGCTTGCGTCATATCCATGATCCATGTTCCTCCTTCGCTCGAGAGCGTCTTTCCGACAAAAATATTGACGTCATATTTCTTTGCGAGCTCCACGCTTCGCATCTCCATCACTTTTGAACCGAGGGCGCTCATCTCCATCATTTCGTCATAAGAGACGGTATCCAAACGCTTTGCCGTCGGATGGATCCGCGGGTCTGTCGTATATACCCCGGCCACATCCGTATAAATTTCACATCGCTGACTGAGGACTGCCGCGAGTGCAACCGCTGTCGTGTCAGAACCACCACGTCCGAGTGTCGTGACGTCTCCCGCTTCATTCACACCTTGGAATCCGGCAACGATCAAGACATCATATTGACGCAACTTCTCGTGTAACACTTCTTTCCGAATCGCTTTGATTTTGCTCTTCGTGTGAATCCCCATCGTATCAATCCCGGCTTGCTGTCCCGTTAAAGAGATGGCCGGTACTCCTCTCGAGTTCAAGGCGATACTGAGTAAACTGATCGTCTGTTCTTCCCCGACGGCGAGTAGCCGGTCGAGTTCGCGAATCATCGGGCGATCCGTGATTTGTTTCGCGAGCGACAGGAGCGAATCCGTTGTTTTGCCCATCGCCGATACGACGACGACCAATTTTTCACCGGTCGCCACACGTGTCTGTAAATAGTCCGAAATGGCTTGTATTTGTTCGATTGTGGCAACGGAGCTACCACCAAATTTCAGTACGGTTGTCATCAAGTTCCCCACTTTCAAGATGTCCACCAACAGAAAAAGCGGCAGACCGGTAGGAAGCACTCTCCCTACGGTCTGCCGCTTGTACGCGCAGTTGAAAAACGATTAAAGAATCGTTCCGTAGATAGCGCTCCATGGTAGTTGACCATGGCAGTGTAGGCGTTATTCACGACTACCCCAGCCTTCATTCACACGCACGTGAACGTCGACTTCGGCGAATTTCCCCTTTCGGCTCGGTCCGGAGTGCGTCCGTTTCAACCAAGCTTACTCATGTCATTCGCAACCTCTATCTGTCAGTTGTTAGTATTAGTTATAACAAAACGAAATCTTCTTGCCAACCTTTTTTTAGAAAAATGGGATATTTCAAAAAAGGATTACCACGTTTTTCGCATCATGCGATGTGGGATATCGGCATCTAAAAACTCATCTCCGAACGCCTCGTACCCGAGCTTTTCATAGAATGGGAGCGCCGTCAGTTGTGCGCCTAATCGCAACTCGCCTAATCCTTGATGCTTCGCGACACGCTCGATTTCGTTCATGATGTCTTTTCCGTATCCATGTCCTCGTGCCGATTGAATCGTCGCCACTCGCTCCACTTTTCCGACAATCGAGTCGACGGGACGAAGACGCGCTGTCGTTACCGGTTCAGAGTCAAGGAGACCGACCACATGCGTACAGACT
The DNA here is from genome assembly GCF_018617455.1 of Exiguobacterium sp. s22. GTDB lineage: Bacteria > Bacillota > Bacilli > Exiguobacteriales > Exiguobacteriaceae > Exiguobacterium. The sequence goes on along the minus strand of NZ_JACSKD010000005.1, from coordinate 43,434 downwards.
CCATCTAGGTCATCGTATTCTAAACTCGCATCGATCCCTTGTTCCTGAACGAATACGATTTCCCGCACTTGTTTGGCCTGTTCAATCAACGTTGCTTCGTTTCCCGATTGAATCGTCAACATGGTAAAACCCCTTCCTGTAAACGTCTCACGATTTCTTTCATTCCCTTTTCTAGTTCAGCTACGGATGTGAATCGCGCTTGGGCCTGTTTATGGTTTCCACCACCACGACCAATTTGCATCTCTTGCAGGGCCGCTTTCAAGAATGTGCCGACGGCGATATCCTGTGTCCCGTCATGCATGACGAACAATTTCTGTGTTCCATAGTTGACCCCGACGGCGATTCGTCCGGTTGCTGCGATTCGTTCGATGATGGCAGTCGTCAACGTCTCTGCTTCCGTTCTCCCGACATGTAAGGCCACATAGTTGTCTTCTTTCAACACGGCCTCTACCTTCGCTTTGGCAATTCTTTCTTCGAGCGTTTTAATTTCTTTTTCACGTTCCAAACGAATCGTGTGCTCTTCGATCACGCGTGCTGCCACGGACTCATTCGTTGTCGAGAATGTATGGTGAATCGACCGCAACGCTTCGCGCGCTTGTTGAGTTGCCTTGATTGCTCGATTTCCGGCCACATACGTCAAGCGGATGTTTCCTCTTACTTTCTTTATCGATGTCACATGGATGGTACCGAGCTGTCCCGTTGTCTCCACATGAGTACCACCACAGGCATTGTAATCTAGACCTTCGATTTCGACGATGCGAATCATCCCCGTTCGGTCCGTCTCTTTCCGTAAGCGTGTCCGGTCTACTTCTTCTTTCGGAATCTCATAGACACGAATCGGACGGTTTTCAAAGATGAGTTGTTGCACCTCTCGTTCAAGTGCCTCGACGTGTACCCAATCCATCGCTGCCGTTTCAATTTCAATGGATGATTCCGCTTCGCCGATTCCAAAGCTAAGCGTCCGAATGCCATGGCGGTCTTCCAAAATCGCCGTTAACACATGTTGAGCAGTATGCTGGATGGAATGGTCTCGTCTCACGTCCTCATCGATTCGAGCCTCTACCGCTTTGCCCGCAGGTAATGCTTCTGACAAAAGATGCCATACTTCCCCGTCCTTGATTTGTACATCTAATACGTTATGCGTCCCAATCCATCCACGGTCAGCCGGTTGCCCTCCACCTTCCGCATAAAACGGACTGTTCGCGAGTGTGTGCCAATGACCATTGCCGTCTTCCTTTATCGAGGTCACGACTGTACTTGCTGTATAAGGTTTCATCTTGTCCTCCACCTTCTCTCTATAATCTGTTCAGACAACTAGTCTAATTTCGTCTATAATGAAACATACATCTTCTCAGTCAGGAGCGAAATGATATGTTAGAAATCGATAAACAATCTCCGTTACCTATTTATTATCAAATTGAAGCGTACTTAAAGCAACAAATTGATGACGGATTGTTAAAGCCAGGAGACACCTTGCCTTCAGAGCGTGAATTTTCCGAGCAATTTCACGTCAGTCGGATGACGATTCGGCAAGCCATCATGAACCTCGTCAACGCCGGTTACTTGAGCCGTCAAAAAGGACGAGGCACGTTCGTCGCGAGTCAGAAGATCGCCATGACCTTATCGGGACTGACGAGTTTTTCCGAGGAAATCAAACATCGCGGCATGCGGCCGTTCAGCCGCCTGCTTTCTTACGAGGTCATTCCGGCAACCGATCGCATCGCGCAGCAACTGAGTATCCCGAATCAAACCCCTGTTTATGAGATGAAACGGCTTCGGCTAGCAGATGAAAATCCACTTGCGCTCGAGACCGCCTATATTCCCGTTCAATTATTGCCTGACCTGACGCAAGATGACGCGACGGGATCGATTTATGCATATGCCGAACAGCACGGCTTACGCCTGAAAAATGCAACACAGACACTTGAAGCCCGTAGTGCCGGTCCAGAAGAGGCCAACTTATTGACCATTTCACCGAATGCGCCCGTCCTGTTGATTGACCAACGAACTTACCTAGAAGACGGGAGTATGTTTGAATATAGTCGCTCCCTGTTCCGTGGAGACTCCTACTCCTTGACGGTCGCGATGGATCGCATATAAAAAAAGTTTGCCCTAGGGCAAACTTTTTTTATTGCGCTTCATATGTGACCCCATTCGGGTCTAACATATAAGATTCTAGTTCTGTATCCGTCATCTGTTCCACGCGATTCCCCGCATCCGCTTGTTGTACACGATAGCGTACTTCTTCAAGAAGCGGTTCATTCAAGAAGTAATAGAAATGTCCATCATCCGCGCGCGCACCTTCACCGGTCAGTTGATATTGCACTGTGTTATGCAACGCTCCGACGTCTTCAATCAAGCGCATATAATCATTTGGTCCAAGCGTTGTCTGCATATTGTCTCCGACTGCTTTCAAGACCTTATCATAATTGTTGATGAGTGACGTCCCGAGAGATTGTTCGAGTACGGCATTGATGACTTCCATCTGACGTTGTCCGCGACCGATGTCTCCACGTGGGTCATCATGACGATTTCGGACATAGGCCAATGCTTCTTCTCCAGAAAGTTGTTGCAGTCCTTCTTCGAGCGCAACCGTCTCACGTGAGGCATCATAACTGTTTTGTTGTGAAGAGAACGGCACATCGATTTCTACGCCGCCGACCGCATCGATGAAATCAACGAACCCTTGAAAGTTAACGGAAACGACATGATCGATTTCAATCCCGACCAGATTTTCGACCGTATTTGTCGCCATGCGCATCCCGTTATTCGGATTTGATTCATCCATCGAACCGAAGTAGTAGGCGTGTGTGATCTTATCTTGGTCAAGCCCCGTCTTCCCATAAGGAATGTTAAATCCTGTGTAGTCGATGTTGACATAAGAGTCACGCGGGATGCTGAGCATCGTCGTCTGCTTTTCTTTCTTGTTCAAAACGACGACAATCATGACATCCGAGCGTCCGAACTCACCCCGGGCTTTCTTTTGCGGAGAAAGGTCTGTCCCTAAAATCAAGAACGATTCCGTATCTTCTTTATCAAATCGAGTCGGTTCTACCGTCGGGTCATCCTCTAACGTGACTTGCGTTCCCGATAACATATTATGGGCTTTATAAAATGCTGTACCGTAAATGCTAGACCCAGCAATAATCGCAATCAGCACGAGGGCACTAAATACTTTATAAAACGCAGACGGACCTTTGCGCTGTCTACGAGTATGTGTTCTAGAATTCATGATGGTCTCCTTCGAGTCAAAATAATGAGCTTCACTCATTATAGAGGAAAGTGTGAAATTTGTCGAAAACGTTTTGATGACAAATTCGTTTCTTTACAATTTCCCATAGTTGAACAGACAAAAACCTGCGGAGACGCCTCCGCAGGTCGTTTAAGCTCGAATCGTAAAAAATCGTGTGGCTGCCTCTTGTCCTCTTGCTTGAAGAGCTTCTGCACAACGGGACGCCGCTGCCCCGTCGAGGACGACGGTCACGCCTGGGTGTGCTTGCAAAATTGTGGCCGGCCAATCGACCGTCGGTACACTTTCAATCATGTGTTGTACCGCTTCTGCCTTCCGCTCACCTGTAGCGACGAGGACGATTTCACGCGCATTCATGATTGTATCGAGTCCCATGGTGATGGCGTGAGTCGGCACATCTTCTAGATGGTCGAAGAAGCGACGATTGGCTTCCCGCGTCGACTCCGTGAGCTCGGTCACATGCGTTTTCGCGTCGAGCGCCGTACCCGGTTCATTGAAGGCGATATGTCCATTCTCTCCGATTCCAAGAAGTTGTAAATCGACACCAAGTTCCCGAACGAGACCTTCGTAGCGAACCGCTTCCGCTTCTGGGTCTGGTGCATCACCTTGAGGAAGATGGCTTTCTTTAAATGGGACTTCATCAAAGAGTCGATCTTTCATAAAGCGGTTATAGCTTTGCGGATGCTCTGGCGATAATCCGATATATTCATCTAAATTGACGCTCGTCACATGGCTACAATCGAGCGCATCCTGTTTAAACATCTGATACATCCCGACCGGTGTGCTACCGGTCGCGAGACCGAGTACGAAGTCATGTTTCCCTGAAATCCGTTCTTTGATTAGCGTATAGGCGATTCGTTCCGCGTCGTTCGCCGTCTTTGCGACTAATACGTTCATCTTTGTTCCTCCCGTTCATATACGATTCGACCTTTGACAAAAGTCATTTGAACATTGTTTGTGTCATCCCAAACGACAAGGTCTGCATCAAACCCCGATTTGATCTCTCCTTTTGTCGTCAATCCAAATTCTTTGGCCGCATTCGTCGAGGTCATTTTGACCGCCTCTTCCACCGTACATCCCGTATATGCCTGAATATTTCGGAAGGCGGCGTCCATCGTCAACACACTGCCGGCAAGATTTCCTGCTTCTAGTCTTGCAGCACCTTCCTCTACAATGACTGGTTGACCGCCCAGTTCGTACTGTCCGTCCGGTAATCCTTTCGCTCGCATCGCATCTGTGATGACGACGAGTTCGTTCGCTCCTTTTAATCGGTACGCGAAGTCGACCATCTCTGGACGACTGTGAATCCCATCCGGAATGATTTCCGCCATGACTCCTTTTTCTAAGAGACAATATCCGACCGTTCCTGGTTCGCGATGGTGTAATCCACGCATTTGGTTATAAAGATGCGTCCCGTGTTTGACGCCCGCTTGCTTGTTCTCTTCAAATGTCGCACTCGTATGTCCGGCAGAACCGATCGCACCCGATTCACGAAGGGCTGCTTCGAACGCACGTGCTCCCGGACGCTCCGGCGCATACGTAACGAGTCGGATATGACCGCCCGCCAGTTCTTGCCATTTTCGAAATTGTTCGGCGTCCGGGTCGATGATATATTCCGCCGGTTGCGCCCCAGCCATCTCTACGTTTACGAACGGACCTTCTAAATGAATCCCGATGAGCGTCGTGTCCTGCGTATCAATCACATTTCGTACTGACGTCAAGGCGCGTTCAATCGCTTCTTTAGACTGCGTGATTGTCGTTGCAAAAAAAGAAGTGACACCCTCTTGTAGCATGTCCTGACTCAACCGACGGAGTTTCAATTCATCTGCGTCCATCGTATCGACCTCGTATCCCCCGTGGATATGCACATCGATGAGACCCGGTGTGACAAGGGCACCGAATACGTCAATCACATGATCATCTTGTTGTTCAAACTGTTCCATCGATCCGATTTTGCTAATCGTTTCTCCATTCCAGCTGATATATCCTCGTTCCCATGTTTGTTCCGCTGAGACGATACGCGCATTGATCAAGGTCCCCATCGGTTCATCACTCCTTCATGTTTTCTTCCATGTTATCATATCTGATATAAGTATAGTTGTATAGACCAATTTAAAATAAAGTAAAGATTGTTCACAATTGCGAACAATCTTTACTTCCTAAACCGTTTTATAGCGTCGCACAATCCAAACTAACCGGACAAACAACAACACTGCCCCGGCTGCGAGTCCCGCAATCAAGCCAATCCAATAGCCGTCTGGTCCGAAGCCCGCCTGTTCTGCTAATACATAACCGAGCGGCAATCCGATAATCCAATATGCGACGAGTGACAGAACGAGCGTAATATTGACGTCCTTGAAGCCTCGTAAAATCCCTTGAATCGGTGCAGCGACGGCATCCGACAACTGGAAGAACACAGCAAAAATCATAAAGTGCGCGGCGAGATCGACGACTGTCGGATCATTCGTATAGATAGCCGCGACCCGTTCGTTTTGCCAAAACAACAAAGCACCAGAGAATATCGAAACGCCAAGACAGAGCGAAATTCCGATCTTTGCATAGCGAACCGCATCCTGAAGTCGTTTCGCCCCAAGTTCATATCCAACCACGATCGTCAATGCACTCGAAGCCGAAAGCGGTAGCATGTAAACAAACGAAGCGAAGTTGATCGCCGCCTGGTGTGCTGCAACGATTTGATCCCCATAGGAGCTGAGCAGTAACGTCACTGCCGCAAAGATACTGACTTCTGCAAAAATGGCGAGCCCGATTGGCGTACCGAGCTGTAGTAGCTCTTTTTGTTTGAGCCAGACGATGCGTTCTGCCGTTCGTAAAAACTTGTATTCGCGGAACGGCTTCCCGTTTCTGACGAAGAACAACGCCATGAAGAAGAGCAACCAGTAAGTGATACTTGAGGCAATGCCCGCCCCGACACCTCCATACGCCGGAATACCGAGTTTTCCAAAAATGAAGATGTAGTTTAATCCGACATTAATGGGTAACCCTAATAGTATAAGAATCATGGAGACTCTCGTTTTGCCGAGCGCATCCATGAGCGTGCGAAGCACATTGAACAAGAACATCGGTAAGACACCGAACCCAAGAGCAAGTAAGTATTGCGTTGCGATTCGTTTACCCTCTGTGCTAAGTCCCATGCCCTCGATTGCGAGCGGCACCAGAAATGATCCGAGCGTCAACGTAAGGATACTCAACAAGATCGCTAAATAGATTCCTTGAAACAATGTTCGTTGAATCTGAAGGTGATCTCGTGCACCGAGCGCTTGTGAAACAATCGGTGCGACGGCAAGTAAAATCCCACTGAGGCCGGTATAAACCGGCATCCACAGACTAGAACCGACACCGACGCCGGCCAAGTCGACTGCGCCCGCACGCCCGGACATGACCGTGTCAAAAAAGCTAATCAAATAAAAAGACACTTGCGTGACTAGGATCGGAAAGAAAATCGTAAAGAACAGTTTGATTTTTTCGTTTAATGAATGTGTTTGGTACATGGACAACCCTCATCTCTTTTTCAGAAAGGAAACAATATCATGAATCAACGGCATGCAGAGAAACTTAAATTTGAGCTGTTAGAAACGTGGAGCACGTTCAATCACTATGTCACGGAAGCCCTCACCTTCAAAAATTCCGAGGACATTCACCATGCTCGCGTTCATTTACGTAAACTGATCACGTTCATGCAGGTGTATGAAACAAAACCTGCAACGTTCCGTCAACTCAAACAACTGATGGAAGCACTTGGTCGGGTGCGCGACTTGGATGTACTTATCGAGACGTTTGATTCTCAAACGGAACTCGATGAACGATTTCTTGAATCGATGGAACAACAGCGCGCCATCGAACGCACGATTCTCGCAACACGGGTCAGTGAAAAGATGACACCTTCGCTCGACCAGCAGATTCGTCGCTTCATCTCTGGCCCACTATTTCGTGCATTCAAAAAAATGAACGCCTCTCCGATGTTAGAAAAGGCGAGACGTGAACGCATGCAACGAGTTCGCGCGTATCACGAACAATCGAATAAAAATGAGAAGGTAGAGGCGCTTCATAAAGTCCGTTTAGACGTCAAACGGGAGCGCTATTTAAACGAGTATTTCTTGAACTATGAATCAGATGCCTCGATGGACACTGTACGTACGTTAAAAAAGATGCAAACCGAGCTTGGTGAGTTGAACGACCATGACCAACTTTTAAAACGCTGGCGAGCGTTCACCCCTCCTGCCGACTTACAATCTGCATATGATTCAAAAATCGAACGCTTGGAACATGAGTTGAAAACATCACTTCAAAAATTATCGATTTAACGAGACGTATAACGCTCGATCAAGAGCTCCAATAGTTTCATTCCCGCAATCGAATTCCCTTTTGAGTCCAGTGATGGACCAAAAATGCCGAATCCGACATTATGCAAATCCAATTCGTGGTTCCCAACGGCCAAAATCGCACCCGAAACACCGCTTTTACCCGGTAATCCGACTCGGACCGCGAATTCCCCTGATGCGTCGTACATGCCACATGTCGTCATAATCGCTTTGACGATCCGAACGACTCGGCGTGGAATCAATTCCTCACCCGTATCGGGGTCTTCCCCATTCCCAGAAAAGACACGTCCGATTCGCGCCAAATCAAAACAATCGATTTCAATGGCACATTGCTTCGTATATACGTCGATAATGTCATCGACCTCTCCCTCAACAATCCCATGATGTCGCATAAAGTATAGAAGCGCGCGATTCAAGTCGGTCGTCTCATATTCTGAGCGGGCGACTTTTTCATCGTACGTGATTTCCTCAACCGGTCGATTGAGAAGTGTCGCCAAAAACTGACGGAACTGATAGATTTTAAGTTCTGCCGTTTCTCCTAAAATCATGCTCGTCACCGCTAACGCTCCGGCATTGATCATCGGATTCAGCGGTTTTGACGGGACCGTTTCCTCAAGCTTGGCAATGGAGTTGAAGGCATCACCCGTCGGTTCCATCCCTACTTTTGAAAAGACATAGTCCTCCCCGAATTCCATCAGAACATAACAGAGCGTAAGCGCCTTCGATACGCTTTGAATCGTAAATTTGTGATGAACGTCCCCCGCATGAATGTACGTACCGTCCGGCAAACAAATCGCCACACCGAGCAAATCGTTTTTCACATGTGCGAGTTCTGGAATATAGTCCGCCACTTTCCCTTGAGCCGTGTACGGACGACACTCATCAATTAGGTGGTTCAACTGTTGTTCGAGTACATTCATTCGATCACCTCATATTCCATCAAATTTCAACCGGGTCATCTTATCATATTATCCGTCTGGTGGTCCATCATCTTTATACCAGTTCTCATCCGCCCAAATCATGGGTGGGGACTCCTCATCTCCCGTCAACTTTTCCCCATGTCGATTCATCGCCAAAATGAACCCGATTACACTTAGCACGACAAGCGCTGCAACGACGATGAAAGCAATCATTTCTCCGTCCCCTTTCTCATTCGTGACAAATTTGTCTAGAACTCCGTGACACTTATCCTATGTCTCCGTCAAGATTCTCGGTACCGTTACTATGACTATATTTTAGAGAAATGGGTGAATCGATTGAATCGTATCGCAATTATCGGAGGTGGCATCACCGGACTCGCTGCTGCCTATTACGCCAAACAAGCCGGGGCTCATGTCACCTTGTTCGAGTCGCAAGATCGTCTCGGTGGGAAAATCAAAACGTTCTATCGTGATGGCTTTACGCTAGAAACCGGACCTGACGGCTATATGGCTCGTAAACCAACGTTAACATCTCTCATCACAGAACTCGGACTAGAAAATCATTTGGTTCGTTCCAAAACAGGAACATCTTATATTTATGTCCGTGAACGGTTGAGACAAATGCCAGCTGGATCGGTCATGGGCATTCCAACTAAATTTTGGCCGATGGTCAAGACAGATCTTTTCACGTGGAGAGGAAAGCTTCGCGCGGGATTCGATCTTGTAATTCCACGCGTCTATACAGGAGAGGATATCTCGCTTGATTGTTTCTTTCGGACGCGACTTGGTTCAGAGGTCGTCGATACAATGATTGAACCGCTTTTGTCCGGGATTTACAACGGGACACTCGACGATATGAGCATCGAGTCTACTTTCCCTCAGTTTATCACGATTGAACAAAAAACTCGCAGTCTGATTCTCGGGATGAAGGCACTCACTCCTCCCGTTCAGGCTGGTGTGAAGCCTTCGGATACAGGTAAATTTTTGTCCATCGACCAAGGACTCGGTGTGCTCGTCGAGGCACTTCGCCCTTCCATTGATCGACTCGAGTTACGAACGGTCGTACAATCTGTCCGCCCACATGAGGTGACGTTGGCAGACGGGACGAGTGAATCGTTTGATGGAATCATCATGGCTACCTCTCCCCACGCTCTCGGTCCGCTTCTCGGATTCCCGGAAGCGGAACGTTTATCCAATTTAAAAAGGACGTCCTCGATGACCGTACTCGCCGCCTTCGACGAAGCAGATGTTGATGCATTAGATGGAACCGGCTACGTCATCGCCAAATCGGAAGAAAATGCCTTGACCGCTTGCAGTTGGATGCATAAGAAATGGCCACATATGGCTCCTAAAGGAAAAGCATTGATTCGCATGTATGTCGGTTCCGAATGTGTCCCGTCTCTCCTGCATGAAGAAGACCATGTGGTCGCAACCTTTGCCCTAAGTGAACTTCGACGTATCCAAAACGTTGGAACTCCCCTCTTCACGAAAGTCGAACGGCACGTTCAAACGATGCCACAATACGAGGTCGGGCATCAGCAGGACGTACGTGCTTTTGAAGAAGCACTTTTGTCATGGGATGGGGTAGAAGCATGTGGCGCCATTCTCCATGGAGTCGGATTGCCGGACTGTGTCGATTCGGCGAAACGGGCAGTTGAACGCTTGCAACTCAAACAGGCGGTGACGGTATGAAACACATCGACTATCAAAAAAATCCCTTCATCGTCATTTGGGAAGTGACGCGTGCCTGTGCACTCTCTTGTGTTCATTGCCGAGCCGAGGCACAGTTTCACCGATATGAAAACGAGCTCGACACGGAAGAAGGAAAGGCACTCATCCGCGAGATTCAGGCGATGGATAATCCGATTCTCGTCTTTACAGGTGGTGATCCGCTCATGCGTGAAGATCTATTCGAGTTGACCGAATATGCCGCTTCGCTCGGAATGCGCGTTTCCATGACGCCTTCTGCCACCCCTCGTGTCACGCACGACGCCGTGAAACGTGCGAAAGCTGCCGGTTTGTCACGTTGGGCATTCTCTATCGATGGTCCGGATGCACAGACACACGATTACTTTAGAGGAACACGTGGCAGTTTCGACCGTACCGTCCGAGGAATCTCTTACTTCCGGGAAGAAGGAATGTCTTTTCAAATCAACACGACGGTGACCGAGTATAACGTCGATCGCTTGCCCGAGATGGCAACACTCGTTGAATCACTCGGTGTGTCGGTATGGACACTCTTTTTCCTCGTGCCGACCGGGCGAGGATCGCTGTTACAACCAATCTCTCCCGAACGACATGAAGAAGTGTTGAAATGGGCATTTGCATTACAAGAGACGGTACCGTTCATCATTTCGACAACAGAGGCCCAGTTCTATCGTCGGGTCGCGCGTCAAGAAAATCAGCGCCGAAATCGAGCAGGACTTCCTCCAATTGGACATCCGCACGATGATTTGGCGAAGGCGCCTCGTGGGACGAATGACGGGAACGGGTTCGTCTTCATCTCCCATACAGGAGACGTCCAACCTTCTGGATTTTTACCCATCACCTGTGGGAACGTTCGAACAACACCTCTCGCGGACATTTATCGTCACCATCCGACGTTCAAGGCATTACGTGATCCAGATACACACTCTGGAAAATGTGGGTATTGCGAATATCGTTATCTTTGTGGAGGATCTCGAGCTAGGGCATATGCGGTCACAGGCGACTTCAAGGAATCAGAACCGTACTGCATCTATCAACCAAAACGACCTCTCATTTCACAATAAACATTCCCATTTATTCCCTCTCCGTGTAAGATTGGATTATATAAATCTGATGGTAAGAAGGGAGTCATGTGGGTGCAGTCGTTACCGATCGATGGATTGTTTTATATCGGACTAGGTGCGATTTTTATCGTTACGGCTTTATTGGGATTTTGGATCAAGCGATGGACAAAACAAGTCATGATGGGATTTTACACGCTACTCGCAACGAGTCTTGGCCTATTTTTTTGGCTACTACTCTGGTTTCAGGAAGCGACACGCACTACATTCATGGGGACCATCCCATGGGTACTCAACTCCATTTTTGGAACGGTACTCTATCTCATCTTTATCGGCGTCAGTTTTCTGCTTTTGAGACGAAAACATCAACGTACATAAAAGAGGAATCCGGATTGGATTCCTCTTTCATTAGGCATTGACTGTCGATGGACGTAACGTCAATTCTCCGTTCTCCACATCAATGACGACGGTTTGGCCATCTTCGACATCTCCAGCTAGAATGCTACGGGCAAGCTTCGTCTCAATCGTCCGTTGCACGTACCGGTTGATTGGTCGCGCACCGAATTGAGGTTCGTACGCCTCATCTGCGACGAATGTTTTCGCTGCGTCTGTGATCTCGATATGAATCGAACGTGTCGTGAGCCGATCACTCATCCGTCCGACCGCTTTCTCAACGATTTGACCGATTTGGTCCTTCGTGAGCGGATGGAACAGAATCGTTTCATCGACCCGGTTCAAGAATTCTGGACGGAAATGACGACGAAGTTTGTCGAGTACTTGACGTTCCTCCTCTTCATCAATCACACCATCCCTCGCTGCTTCGAGCAAGATGTCTGCCCCGATGTTCGATGTCATGATGACAATCGTATTTTTAAAGTCGACGATGCGGCCATGCGAATCGGTCAATCGTCCATCATCGAGCAGTTGGAGCAAGATGTTGAAGACGTCCGGATGCGCCTTCTCGACCTCATCGAGCAAGAGAACAGAGTATGGGTTACGGCGAACCGCCTCCGTCAACTGTCCACCTTCCTCATACCCGATATAGCCAGGAGGAGCCCCGACGAGACGAGATACGGCATGTTTCTCCATATATTCACTCATATCCAGTCGAACGATATGGTCTTCCGAGTCAAACATCGCTTCTGCGAGCGCTTTCCCGAGCTCTGTCTTCCCGACCCCCGTCGGTCCGAGGAAGAGGAAGGAACCGATTGGGCGGTTTGGATCTTTGATGCCGGCTCGCGCTCGAATGACCGCATCGCTGACGAGACGAATCGCATCATCTTGCCCGAAGACACGTTTATGCAAGACCGATTCGAGATTGAGGAGTTTATCTCGCTCTCCTTCGGTCAACTTCGTCACCGGGATGCCGGTCCATTTCGAAACGACCTCGGCGATTTCTTCCTCCGTCACTTCTTCACGCACGAGTTCACGCGTCACCGAACTCGCCAACTGTTCCGCTTCTTCGAGTTCTCGCTCGAGTTCAGGGATTCGTCCGTATTTCAGTTCGGAAGCCCGGTTCAGGTCATAACGACTTTCTGCTTCTTGTAACTCGAGGCGTACCTTTTCGAGGTCTCCACGGATTTGCTGAACGCGGTGCGTCGACTCTTTCTCATTTTCCCAGCGAAGACGTAACGAGTCAGACTGTTCACGGAGCGATGCCAATTCTTGTTGTAGCGCTTCAAGACGTTTCATGGAAGCAGCATCGCTCTCTTTTTTAAGCGCCGCTTCCTCGATTTCAAGTTGCATGACGCGACGAACCAATTCGTCTAGTTCCGCCGGCATCGATTCCATCTCTGTCCGAATCATCGCACACGACTCATCGACAAGGTCGATTGCTTTATCTGGCATGAATCGGTCTGTGATGTATCGGTTTGAGAGCATCGCTGCCGCCACGAGCGCGTTGTCATGGATGCGTACGCCGTGGTGAATCTCGAAGCGTTCTTTCAAACCACGCAAGATGGAAACCGTATCTTCGACATCCGGCTCAGCGACGAGCACTTGTTGGAAACGTCGCTCGAGCGCCGGGTCCTTCTCGATATATTGACGATACTCATCGAGCGTCGTCGCACCGATACAATGCAGTTCGCCTCGAGCGAGCATCGGTTTCAACATGTTGCCGGCATCCATCGATCCTTCCGACTTCCCTGCGCCGACAATCGTATGCAGTTCATCAATGAAGAGAATGATGGTCCCTTCGGCTTCTTTCACTTCAGATAAGACGGCCTGAAGACGTTCCTCAAACTCCCCGCGATATTTCGCACCGGCGACAAGTGAACTCATATCGAGGCTGAAAATCGTTTTGTCTTTCAAACTTTCCGGTACGTCGCCACGAACGATTCGCTGAGCGAGTCCCTCGACGATTGCCGTCTTCCCGACCCCTGGTTCCCCAATCAAGACCGGGTTGTTTTTCGTTTTCCGGCTTAAAATCCGAATGACGCGACGAATTTCACTATCACGTCCGATGACCGGGTCGATCTTTCCTGTCTTCACTTCTTGAATCAAATCACGACCGTATTTCGTCAAAACATCATACGTCGCTTCCGGTGATTTGGATGTGATCCGACGATTCCCTCGTACGGCGACGAGCGCTTCACGGAGACGTTCTTCCGTGATCCCTTTACGCTCGAGCATCCCCTGAGCCTGACTGCTGTTCAATAGAATGCCTAGTAAAATGTGTTCGACAGATACGTACTCGTCATTCATACCGGTCGCTTCACGTTCGGCTGTCGTCAAGACACTTAAAAGAGAAGATGAAATCATCGGCGTTGTCGGGTTTTGAAGTTTTGGTGCATTCTTCAGAGAAAGCGCGACTTCGCCTTCAATCTCTGATACGTTGATCTCCATTTTTTGAAACAGCAACGGTGCAATCCCGTCTGTTTGTGAAATCATCGATGCCAATACATGCCACTCATTGATTTCGCTATGATGATACTGTTTTGCTAACGCTTGTGAACTGACAATGCATTCATGTGCTTTATCTGTGAAACGATTAAAGTCCATCACGATTCCTCCTTATCCGTTAACGTTCAATTTGCTCATAAATAGGACGGTACGTCTCATCAAGTGGCAGGTCGACCTCAAGTTGGACGAATAAGTCCGACCGTACTTTTGAACCGGTCATGACACCGCGACCAGGGATTCGCATCCGTTGCCCCGGACGGCTACCCGGTTTCACTTTCAACTTCACACGTCCCCCGTCAAGCGTTGCGATGATCACGCTCGCTCCATCTAAAAACTCGAGCGGTCGCAATCGCTTCACGGTCACGATATGTTCTCCTTCACGACGATACGTATCGTCATCGGCAAAGTGAAGCTCGACATACACATCGCCTCGGTTTCCCGATTGCCCGACGCGGCTACCTTTTCCTTTCAAACGTAGCTTCTGACCTTCATAGGCACCTTGTGGAATTTTGACATTCACGGTACCGGTTTGAAGGCGCAGACTCACTTTCGATTCCTTCGTCAATTGACTGAGCGGAATGTTGACGCGGACGGTCTCATCCAAGTCTTCCTCGACCGCTTGGTCAAAGAAACTACCGAACATATCTTCAAACCCGAACGTACGCGAAGTCGTACGCGACCCGCCGCCAAATTGCCGGAATAAATCTTCAAACTGTGATGAGCCTTCCCCATACGTTTCCCCACCGCCACCGAATCCTTGTCCGAACGATGGTCCATCCGGGCTACCATATCGGTCATAATTCGCCTTTTTCTCCGGGTCACTCAGCACGTCAAATGCTTCCTGGACTGACTTGAATCGATCTTGTGCACCAGGGTCTTTATTGACGTCTGGATGGTATTGCTTCGCCAATTTTCGGTATGCGCGTTTAATCTCTTGCTCGGTCGCTTCCTTCGAGACACCGAGCTCGTCATAATAGTTTTTAGCCATAAAAGTTCACCTCACCTATCCCTTTCCCGTTTCTGTTAACTCTATTCTACTCAATTGGTCAAATAAGGTCAAAGATTATCCTTTCACTTTTCATACGAAAAAAAGAAGAGATTCGTTTCAAAAAAACGAACCTCTTCTCTCTTAGAAGTACACTTTTGGACTATCCATCCCGTCCTCAAATACAATTGTCACTTCAGGGTCACCGCCGAGTGACGTGACGTTGATCCGGACCGGGACATTCCGGCTGTATTCCCAGCGGTTTTCAAGCAAACCGACAACGTGTTGTGTGAATCCGACGAGTTCGGCACGACTATAAAATTGAATCGGAATATCAATTTCTAATCGCGATAAATCCCCATTTTGATAGAATCCTTTCCCAATCATTCCGCTATAGTCTGGGAAGAGATCGGCAATCCGGTCGCTGAAAAGCGTGAATTTCTGAGCGTCCTCACGCACGTCGTTAGTCGCTGCAGTCGATGGGAAGTAGTAATATTTCTCATCAATCGCCTGCCAGTCACCTGATTTGACCTCGTTGCCCGTTCCGATAAATGCAGATTTGATATAGTTCCCCGGAGTCGGCGAACCTTGTGTCGACTTCATGTAGAGCGCGACATTGATATCTAACTCTTTAAAATCTTCACGCTTGCGTAGCTGGGAGACGAGTTCATTCGCCATACGTTCTCCTTCTGCGATCACTTTCTTTTGATCGAGTTTGACGGTATACGTCGGTCCATAGTTTGGCGCTTGAAAGACGTACTCACGATTCAAAATGAGAGCGAATGATACGCCACCCAATTGGTATCCCTTATCTTCTTTCGTCATGTAGTTCTGTTCGACGATCGAAGCCAAATAAAGCGGTGACTTCTTATTCGCATCGACAAATTTGTCGTCCTCAACTTCTGCCTTCCCATTCGCATAAGCCGGGTTCAAAGGCGTCAACCCTTCTTTACTCTTATCTTTTCGCGCAAGTAATCGGGACACATCTTCTGCATTCAAAAGCTGTCCTTCCTGATAGGCGAATTTGTCCGGGTCAAACGCATCCGTCGAATGGCGCATGAGTCCAAGCTCGACTTCTTCAAGTTCTAGTGACGAACTGACCTGACGTTGAGCAAGTCCTCTTGCCGCAGCCGGTTTAAAAGGGATGACCATTTGATAATATGAGTCCCGTGCTTCAATCGCTTGTGTGACGCCTTCCGCTGCAGTTTCTTCCCCAGTTGGTGTCGCTTCTTCTTCACCCATCGGTATTTTCATTGAACACCCACTTAACAATAGCGCCGAAGCGATTGTCGGGATGGCGAGTTGTTTCCATTTCATCTATGTCTGACTCCTTTGAACGTCGTTTCCTATTTCACTTTGTCCATTATAACAAAATCGTTCCACGAAAAAAGTATCGAAGCGGAATCAGAACAAATCCCTCCTCACATGAGCGAGAAGGGATGTCGATTTATGGTTTGGTTGACGGATGTTTGCGACGAATCAATAAGAGAAGTCCCGATGCAAAAAGGATTGTACCGACCATCGCATGCCAAGTATCATCCGTTTCACCGGTCATCGGAAGCAACTCTTGAGCATACACATCTGTTTCGTCGAGGAGTTCGACTGGAGTCGAGCCGTTCTCTTTGACGACTACTTGCACGACTGGTTTGTTTGTTTTCATGTCTTGTGACGGTTTTTCCGTCTTTTGTTTCGGTACTTCTTCTTTAACCGGCACGGGTTTTTTCACGACGACCGGTACATCAACCGTCCGTGTAATATTTACGCTTTCGTTCACATGAAAGCGAAATGCGGCATGCTGGATCAATTGCGCCCCTGCTCTTACGTCATAGGATGGGAGGAGGGGGAGTTCGAACGAAAATGTGACTTCTTCTTCAGGTCCGAGCCCATTTAGGAATGCAGGAATCGCTTCGACTTGCTTCACGAATCGTTCATTCGCCATTTGTTGTTCCTCTTTCGTCAAGGCACCGCTCGGCCATGTAAGCATGACGTCAGACAAGTATAATGTGATGTCCGATGTATTTCGGACGGTGTACATGTAGTGAACGGGTTCTCCCGGTTCTACGTTTGTCTTCTCACTCGTTGCATTCACTGTGAAGTCAGGTTGCTGCAAGAGAACGATTTGTTGACTTTCTGCCGTAATGACCCGGTCGAATTCATCGACTCCCGTCACCTGAAAGACACTTCCAATCTCAGGATGGGCATCGAACGAGTAATCGATCGGAATCGTCAAGACTTCTGTCACTTCCACTCGTTCACCAGAAAGTAAACCATCCTCGCCAATCGATTCAGTGAATTGATGGATGACACGTTGGTTGAATGCTTCAATCGATAGATGAGACACATCCCCACTGATAAACGTATGGGACAGATTTGTCACCTTCAGTGGCGCATCACCCGTATTCTCGATCATAAATGTATAGGAAATGTCACCCCCGACTACGGCCCGGTCGACTCCGGCGATATTCATGGCTTCAATGGCCAGTTTCGGTAGCATCGGTTCAGCCATCGGTTCCTCGGCGACTGGTTCCGGTTCTGCTTCAACCGGTGGTGTCACTTCTTCTACTGGTTCTGGTTCCGTCGTAACAGGAAGTTCAACCACTTCAACGGGATATGCTTCCGTGATGGTGTTCGGTATAAACGTATACGGCACACCTTCCGCATCATAGAGCGTGACGATGTCAATCAATGTGTCGTCTACCGACTCCGCATCAATCATGAAACGCCAAACGTCTGCTGATTCACGGACTCCATAATACGTGATGTCTTCATAGACAAGACTTGCTTCATATAGTGTTTCTATTTCCTGATCCGTTAGATTCAATTGGATATAACGAAATGTTGTGGTGTCAGCATGAACGATATGGATGGTGAAAAGAGGTGACAAAAATATGAGGGTGATGAATACGGCAACGAAGCGCTGGATGTTATGTGTCATGATGTTGGTCCCTCCTCTAAGGTGAAAACAGGCGCTCAAATCAATGTCGAACTTTCACCACGTAGAGGAATGAGAGGGATGTGTGTGTGAAAGTCCTGATGTCTAAGGGTTCTCTCGCAAAAATATATTAACATTTTGATTTAGTTAATCTATACCCCTCGAACGCTTGTGCGAACCTGCTCAATCCCATTTATTTCCGAACAAGCAAAAAACGTTCGCCGAAGCGAACGTCTTACGCTTGTTCATGTAAAAAGTCGAGCAGTTTTGCCTCATCCCATACTTCAATGCCAAGAGATTCAGCCTTCGCCAGCTTCGAGCCCGCCTTTTCACCGGCCACGAGCAAGTCTGTGTTCTTACTGACACTTCCCGTCACACTCGCTCCGAGGAGTTCAAGCTGTTTCCCGGCTTCTCCACGTGTCATCTCGTGTAACTTTCCGGTCAATACGACCGTCTTTCCAGAAAGCGGTGCCCCGTCAGTCGCAGGACGTTTTGCTCCCTTAAAGGATAAGTTCACACCTGACTCGGCCAATTCTCTGATGAGTTCACGCGCTTCTGGTTTTTCGAAGTAAACGACAATCGATTCCGCCATCTTCGTCCCGATGCCATCGATGGATGTCAATTCTTCGACCGTCGCATCGATGATCGCATCCATCGACTCAAACCGTTCTGCAATTAAAGAAGCGGCTTTTTGACCGACGAGTCGAATTCCGAGGGCAAACAGTACACGTTCGAGCGAATTTTGTTTCGACTGTTCGATTGCAGAAAGGAGATTCGTCACCGATGTCTCTCCCATGCGCTCGAGTGCAAGCAAATCGTCACGGTTCAAGCGATACAGGTCGGCCACGTTATGCACGAGTCCTGCTTCGTGAAGCTGCGTGATCACTTTTTCGCCGAGCCCATCGATATTCATCGCTTGTCTCGATACGAAATGAATGAGTCCTTCGAGCAGTTGTGCCGGACACTCCGGATTGACACAGCGATGATCTGCCTCGTCCTCAAGTCGAACCAGTTCAGATCCGCACGCCGGACAATGCGTCGGAAATTCAATTACCCGCTCTTCGCCGTTTCGTTCACTCGCAAGTGCCGATACGACAGCAGGAATGACGTCTCCAGCTTTTTTGATGACGACCCGATCACCGATATGAAGATCTTTTTCCTTTATAAAATCTTCATTGTGAAGCGTCGCATACGTCACGGTCGACCCTGCTACAGACACTGGGGCGAAGCGGGCCCGCGGTGTGACTTTCCCCGTCCGTCCGACACTGAAGTCGACGTCCTCGATCGTCGTCACGACTTCTTCTGCCGGGAACTTATACGCGACGGCCCAGCGTGGACTTTTCGCAGTGAATCCTAGTTGTTCCTGCTCTTCATATCCTGCGACTTTGATGACGATCCCATCGATTTCATATGGGAGTTCACTTCGTTTCGTCACATACGTTTCGATATAATCCCACAGCTCATCTGCCGTCTGGCACGTCGTATAGTCCCCGCTCACCGCGACACCAAGTCGTTTCAAGTAGGCTAATGATTCGTCATGTGACGCGACGAGATCGTCTTGCGATACTAAACCGTATGCGAAAAACGCCAAGTTTCTTGACGCCGCAATTTTCGAGTCGAGTTGTCGAAGTGATCCGGCCGCCGCGTTTCTCGGATTCGCAAACAATGGCTCGCCGACACGTTCCCGTTCATCATTCAACTGTTCGAACGAACGTTTCGGCATATACGCCTCACCTCGCACTTCAAACGTGACGTCCTCGTTCAATCGAAGTGGGATGGAACGAATCGTCTTCAAGTTTTGCGTGATGTCCTCACCTGTCGTCCCGTCTCCGCGCGTCGCGCCACGGACGAGACGACCATTCTCATATTTTAACGAGACAGCGAGGCCATCAAACTTGAGTTCCGCCACGAATGTCGGTGTGTACCCGAGGTCTTTCTCGATTCGCTCTACCCACTCCACGAGTTCCTCTTTCGAGAAGACGTTGCCGAGCGAGAGCATCGGTGTGTCATGTGTCACTTTGACGAATGCGTCGAGTGGCGCTCCTCCGACGCGTTGCGTCGGAGAATCCGGTGTTCGAAGTTCTGGGTAATCAGTCTCGATTTGAATCAACTCATTCATCAAACGGTCGTATTCGGAGTCCGGTACGCTCGGACGGTCGAGCACGTAATACTCGTAACCGTATTGATTTAACGTTTTACGTAGCTCTTCTACGCGTTCTGCCATCTCCATATTGTCACCTCACGCTTTTTCGATAGGGGCAAATTTAGCCAACAGACGCTTGATCCCGACTTCGGGGAATGCGATGTCGACTTCGAGTTGGTCGCCTTCTCCACGTGTCTGTACGACCGTCCCTTGTCCCCATTTTTTATGATTCGCTTTGTCACCGACATTCCATCCGACCGTTTCGGCGCCGGACGATTGGGCAAGTTTTGGTTTTGGTTTTGAACTAAAGCCGTTCACCGGCAACTTCCCTGGTGACTCGACCGGGTTCCATGGCATCGGTTTTCTCGCCTTTCCAGAACGTTCCAACAACGTTTCCGGCAATTCATGAAGGAATCTGGATTCCGGGTTGTTTTGGAAACGACCATACAACATCCGTGACTGAGCACGTGTCAAATAGAGACGTTTCTCAGCACGCGTGATCCCAACATAGGCGAGGCGACGTTCTTCTTCCATTTCTTCCTCGTCGTTCAAGGCACGACTATGTGGGAAGAGTCCTTCTTCCATTCCGATTAAGAAGACGACCGGGAATTCAAGTCCCTTCGCCGAGTGCAACGTCATCAACGTGACTTGATGCGACTCATCGACCTCATCGAGTGAATCGAGGTCAGAGACGAGTGTCAAATCCGTGAGGAAGGCGACGAGCGTCTGTTCGTCACTTTCTTTCTCGAAGTTTTGGGCGACCGACAGAAACTCTTGCAAGTTCTCGAGTCGACTTTCTGCTTCAAGCGTCTTCTCGATTTTAAGCATCTCTTCATAACCTGTTTTCTTCAATACTTCCTCAACGAGTTCTGAAATGGAGAGATAGTCCGCCATCTGACGTAAATCCATCATCATCTGACGGAAGTCCGCAAGTTTCGTCACCGTACGTGGGGCAATGCCTGAGAGTTCGATGTCACGAATCGCATCCATGAGCGAGACACCTTGCATGTCCGCAAAGTCCCCTAATTTGTCAATCGTCGCGGCACCGATGCCGCGTTTCGGCTCATTGACGACACGAACGAACGAGATGTCCTCATCCGGGTTGGCAATCAAACGCAAATACGCCAAGACGTCCTTGATTTCTTTTCGCTCATAGAACTTCGTCCCGCCGACCATCTTGTAAGGGATGTTCGACTTGAGGAGCATTTCCTCGAGACCACGCGACTGGGCGTTCGTCCGGTAAAGGACCGCCATCTGACCGTAGTCCATCCCTTCCATCTTCAGCTCTTTCATCTGGTTCATGATGAAGAACGCCTCATCGCGATCGTCTGATGCGACGTGGAGCAACAATTTCTCCCCTTCGTCGTTTTCAGTCCAAAGATTTTTATCTTTGCGCGAAGCATTGTTTTGGATGACACCGTTCGCCGCCTCCAAAATCCGTTTCGTCGAACGATAGTTTTGTTCGAGCAAGATGACGTGGGCGCTCGGATAATCTTTCTCGAACGTCAGAATGTTAGCGATGTCTGCACCGCGCCACCGATAGATGGATTGATCTGAATCCCCGACGACACACAAGTTCTCGTGCGCCTGCGCGAGAAGTTTGACGAGCGTGTATTGGGCACGGTTCGTATCCTGATACTCATCGACATGGATGTATTTGAATTTCTTCTGATAGAACGCCAACACGTCCGGTGCTTCTTGGAACAAGTGAATCGTCTTCATGATCAAGTCGTCAAAGTCGAGCACGTTGTTTTGTTTCAGCTTTTTCTCATACGCTGTGTAGACGTCCGAGATGATGCGCTCGTAAGGATTATTCCCAACGAGTGTAGCTGCATCCTTCGCTGTACGTAGTTCATTTTTATGATTCGAAATCATCCCGAGAAGGGTACGCGGTTCGTACTTCTTCGGGTCGAGGTTCAATTCTTTCAATACTTGTTTGATTGCCGTCAATTGGTCCGATGCATCTAAAATGGAAAAGCTGCGGTCATACCGGATACGGTCGATATCTCGGCGTAAAATCCGGACGCACATCGAGTGGAACGTAGAAATCCAAATATCTTCAGCGACTCCACCGACAAGGCGCGCAATTCGGTCCTTCATCTCTCGCGCCGCCTTATTCGTGAACGTAATCGCCAAAATGTTCCATGGTGCCACTTGCTTCGCCGCCATCAAGTAGGCGACACGATGGGTCAAGACACGCGTTTTTCCAGACCCCGCTCCCGCCATAATCAAAAGAGGACCATCGGTATGTTTGACCGCTTCTGCCTGTTCCGGGTTCATGCCTTTGACTAATTCTTCGCTAAGATTATACATAATTGATTCCTTCCTTGTTCCAAACGTTTGTTCTTATTTTATCGGAGTACCTGCACAGTCGCAAGTGCTCCGTCTAAGTCTTCATAAATGATATTACCAACAACGATTGTGTCGACATGCTCACTCATCAATCGAGCCGTCTCCTCCCCATCGATCCCGCCACCATAAAAGAGATGGGCATCGGGCAACGCCAGACGAATCTCTTTGACGACATCTACTTGTCCAAATCGTCCACTATATTCGATATAAAGGGATGGGAGACGAAACAGATAATGTCCGGCTTCCGCATAGGCCACTACCTCTTCTAAAGATAGATCACATTTTGCTTCTGTCACTTGCGCGACTTTTGCATCCGGATTTAAAACGAGATACCCTTGAGCCGTCACAAGACGGGCATCAAAGAAATGGCCGTACCGTTCAAACGCACGCACGTGATGTCCGATGATCCATTCCGTTGTCCCTGCATTCAACACAGTCGGTACGAAGTAATGATCGAATCCGTGGATAACCTGACTTGGATGGCTAATCTCGAGCGCGACCGGTATTCCTGCATCTCGGACTCTCGCATAAAGCGCAAACGTGTTTTCCGCATCCACTCCATCCGTTCCTCCAATCAAGAAGGCATCCGTCCCCGAATGAATGAGGGCATAAAGCGCCTCATCTGTGAGCGATTTATTTGGATCTAGTTTAAATACATGGCGCCACGTTTGAAATTCCAACTCGTCCCCTCCTATCGAATCCTTCTCTAGTGTATCGATTTTTTTCTTTGCGTGCATCTCCCCAATAAAAAAAGACTTGCCGAAGCAAGTCACGAACGTGCCGTACGATTCCGTTCCCGATCTGTGAGCCATTTCGCTACAAGCAAGGCGAATAAACCGTATACTGGTACGAACCAAAGCGGATTTGCCAAAAAGAATCCGAGTACGGGGATATCCAGTAACGGAGAATCCGGTGAACAGAGTGCTGTTCCGTTGACGACAGCGATGAATGGCAGGACTGGAACGATAAAGACATATCCAAAGTTGATCCAAAATGCTTTCATGTGACAATCTCCTTATCCTAAGATGATTGATTCTTTCGGATAGTTATACATCCGCTTCGGCTGTCTCCGTTGCAAGATGAGAATGAAGGCGATGACACCGATTCGTCCAATGAACATGAGAATCGTCAGTACCCATTTCCCGACGTTACTAAATTCGGAAGAAAGTCCGACCGATAATCCTGTCGTCCCGAACGCAGAACATGCCTCGAATAAGATCCGCGTCAATGAGGCATCTTCAAAGTAAGCCATGACCATGACGCCAGATAAAAGAACAGCGAGTGAAACGGTGATAATTACGAACGCTTTCCAAATATCTTCAAGAACAATCTCTCGACCAAAAATTTTAATCGACGAGTCTCCACGGATGAACGCGACGACACCGAGTACGGCTACAGCAAACGTCGTCGTTCGAATCCCTCCACCGACAGAAGATGGCGAGGCCCCGATGAACATGAGAATCGATAAGAGCAACATGCTCGCTTCGGAGAACAGATTGACATCGACCGTCGACAGACCGCCGTTTCGTGTCGTGACGGACTGGAACAATGAATCTGAAAACGCCAACCAGAGCGGCAAGCCTTCGAACGCATTATTGTATTCAAAGATGAACAATCCGACCGTACCAACAGCGATTAAAATAAAGAATGTCGAAACCGTCAGTTTTGTAAATAACGAGAAACGACTTGGGAACGTGTGACGTTTTCGTGTGATTCGACTCACCAAGTATGTCCGAATCTCAACAAGTACCGGGAAACCGATGGCACCACCAGTCATGAGCGCGATTTGCGTGAAAATGACGAAGGGGTCCTCTCGGAACGGTGCGAGCGAACTACCTGTAATATCAAATCCGGCGTTCGTCGTCGCACTGACCGACCCGAATAATCCTTGTAAGAAAGCTTCTCCGGCGGTATCAAAATAATTTAAGTAGTGGACACCGAGTAATACGGCGCCGACCGCCTCGATCGCGATGACGGTGATGACGATTTCCGTGATATATTTGACGATCCCAGACATCGATGTCTGATTTTGGTCACGTAAAATCAGTTGTCGCTCCCGGAACCCGATCCGCTTCCCAAGCAAAATCCACATGATGACGTGTAGACTGATCAATCCGACACCGCTCACTTGGACAATGAATAGGATGATGAATAAACCAAACGTGGAAAATGTATCGGTGACCACGATTGGGGTCAGTCCCGTGACACTGACACAGCTCACCGCAAAAAAGACGAGATCGGTAAACGTGATGGTCACACCGGGTTTATGGGCGATTGGTAAGGCGAGGAGCAACACGGACAAAATCGCCGCCGCACTATAGATCAACACAAGTGTTTGAACCGGTGTTAAGTTTCGAAAGAACAGTTGTAAGTTCCGTTTCATGAATTTTTGTTGCATCTTGCCCCTCCCCTCCATCAAAAACAAGATGACTCTTACGAGTCACCTTTTGTTTGTTGTAGACGTTCAAGAGCAAGATCATATCCGCCTGTCCCATAGTTCAAGCATCGCTTCACACGTGAAATCGTTGCGGTTGAGGCGCCTGTCGCATCCTCAATTTTATGATACGTGTTTCCTTCACGTATTTGCCGCGCCACTTCAAGTCGTTGCGCAAGGGCCTGAACTTCATTGACAGTCGCTAAATCATCAAATAATTGATAACAGTCTTCGAGCGTCTCGAGCTTCAAAATAGCTTCAAACAATTGATCGAGCTCTCGACCTCGTAATTTATCGAGTTGCATCCGCAAGCATCCTCTCTACTCATACTTCTTTCTCATTCTAAAGCAGGGGCGCCTCGGACTCAACTATTCATCGCAAAATCGCAGGAAATAGTACCTGTTTCTTCATGACTTCATAAATTCCAAGAGGTGTCGCCCGAACGTAAGGTAAATGGGTAGAGGCTAAAAAGAGTAACGTGTAGATTGGATCTTCGAATTGATAACCCCTCGCCACAAGTTCATCCCGTAGCTGTTTCTCTTGACCGATGAGCGTTTCAAGTGGCTCCGTCGATGTCATCCCACAGAGTGGCAATGGAATCTCGGCAATGATTTTTCCTTGATCGACGAGAACAATCCCGCCTCCAAGTTCGTTCATTCGCTCAAACGCCTGTAACATATCTTGTTTGCATTTTCCGAGAATCAAATAGTCCCCACTGATCGAGTACGAACTGACGAGTCCACCGAAATCTCGGGCGAACCCTTTTAGGACTGTGTTCAATCGCCACTTGCCTTCTTTATCAAGCAACATGAGAAACGATTCATCTCCATCCCGTGGTAGTTCATCTTGACCCGTGTCATGCGTAATTTTAAACAGCTTCATGATGACCGAGTTGACCATATCGAGTCCGACAGGCATGCTGAATGACAAGTCTTGTGGCGTCAGTTCGATGGAAACGTCTGTCGACGGCATCATGTCGAGCACCGCTTCCACTAATTCGTTCGGGAATAGCGATTCACCGTCCCGATAAATCCATTGTCCTTTCGCAATGACAGCTGTCGGACGCGGTTCCTCGATTGCGTCCAAAATGTTCAAATGCGCGATTCGGCCCGGCGCAATCGCACCTAAAATATGATCGAGGTCGAAGTGGCGTGCTACATTATGCGAAACGATCCGGTACGCCTCGATGGCCGGTAGCCCTGCTTCAATCAAAATCCGGACGAGGGCATCCTGCATGCCATCCTCATAAAAGCCCGGTGTCGAGCCGTCCGTCGTCACCATAAGATGGTCGAACGCCGTCAATCCGTTCGCCAATAGGTCACGAATCATACCTGGCAGGTCCGGTCGAATCGAGGAATGGCGTAGCGTCGTCGTATAACCTAACTCTAGTCGATTGAACGCCTCTTCCGCCGTCATCGCCTCATGGTCGCTGTGTACTCCCATCAACGCCATTTTCGTCAATGTCTTAGGAGATGCCCCCGGAAAGTGCCCTTCGACTGGGAACCCCCACGTCTCGGCATCGAGCATCCACTGAAGCATCTCATCATCGCCCTTCAAGGCGCGTGGCCATGCCGTCAGCTCTCCTGCCATCACGACATCTGGATGGTTGAACCACTCGTGGACGCGTTCCGAGTCGACCGTAACACTCTCCCGATCCAGTTCGGTCTGCGTATCAAGTCGTGCCCACCAATACGTACTCGTTGGCAATTGTTGAATCGCTTCAAGTTGCGCAAACGCTTGCTCTTTCTCTTGTAAAAAAAGCAGCATGTTGTCATTGACGAGCGTCGTCGTTCCACGCTCCCCTGCATATTTCGACAACGTCGCCGGATTGTATAATTGGAATGGATGAGCGTGCGGCTCGATGTAACCTGGTACGATATATTTCCCTGTCATATCGACCGTTTCGACCGCTGATTCTGGTAGGTCTGGACCGACATACACGATGCGATCTCCCTCAATCCAAATATTCGCCGTTCTCCATTGTTTCACGTAGACGTTCAAGTACGTCGCGTTCTGTAAGACGAGCGAAGGTGGCCGTACTCGATCTACGACTTCAAGTTGTGAACGAATCATCACTTTAGACCACGGTGCCCGCGCCGTTCTTTTTGTTGGCATCGAACCCAATCCTCCCTTTTCCCTTTCAAAGTTATTAAAAAATAGTTTTGAAAGCGTTTTCTTTCCCTGTTTCAAGTTTACCTTTTCTCTGAATGGGTCGCAAGTTATGTTCCCTATTGTAACAAAATTCACATATATTTTTTATAAAAAAAGGCGACTCTTCCTATGAAGAGCCGCCTACCTCAAATTTGAGTCATGACCGTTTTACGTAAATAGAGGTGTAGTTCGTTAACCGGAATCGGTTTGCTATAGTGATAGCCTTGAATAAGTGAACCACTATATTCTAATACGAACGCGAGCTGTTCTGGCCGCTCAACCCCTTCCGTGACAATCTCGAGTCCTAGTGTTTGGAACGTTTGATAGAGGCCCTCTAACAAGGCACGGTCAAACTTGTTCTCAGGAATACCTTTCACGAAGTTTTGGTCAATCTTAACGATATCTAGATGAAGCGATTGCAGGAATGAGAGTGAGGATGTTCCGACACCAAAATCATCGAGCGATATTTTAACGCCCATTCCTTTCAATGCTTGGATGAATTGTTGAAGTTCATACACGTTTCCCCCAACTTCACTCTCTGTGATTTCGACATGCAATCGATGCGGCGGAAATCCTGTCTTCATCAGTGTTTCCTCTAACGCTTCTAGAAACGAATCGTCTAGAATTTGACGCTTCGATACGTTGATTGACAAGAACAAGTCAAAGTGTTCGATATATTCTTGGATTTCAGTGATGGCATGAGTGAGCACCCAGCGCCCGACATCCGAAATCAAACCTAGTTGTTCCGCGACTGGAATAAAGACGCCCGGAGAGATGAACCCTTTCGTCGGATGGTGCCAACGAATCAACGCTTCTACCCCTCGTACCTGAAACGGTTGCGGAGAGACAATGGGCTGATAATACAGTTCGAACTCATCATGGCGCAACGCATAGCGAAGATCCCGCTCCATCTCGAGCGCCTGCAAGTAGTGACTCCCATCTTCAATCTCTTGATAGGAGAGGATTTTATCTTTCCCTGATACTTTCACCTCGTGTAAGACGACATCGAGTCGTGCCATCATCACTTCATATGAGTGATGCGATGGTTCAATCAATTCATCAATACTGATACTCAAGGTCAAATGATTCATGCCTTGTTTCAAACCCCATTCACGCAAATCCTTCACTAGTTGATTGGCGACAATCAGTAACTCTTCGGTCGTCCAGTCTAGATGAATCAAAATAAACTCGTCGGCACCAATCCGTGCCACAAACCCATCTTCTTTATAAAACATCAATCGAGACGCAAAGAATGTCAGCATCGCATCGCCCGTGCGTTGACCGAATTGATCGTTGATTCGTCGGAAGTTATCGAGATCGATTCCCATGACTCCAATTGATTTAGACGATTCAGGCAAATTCATAAACATCTCTTCGACCGCTAACCGGTTCGGAAGACGCGTTAAGGAATCGCGGAAGGCTCGCGTCAACGATTCTTTTTGGGTCTGTTCGAGGGCATCTAGCACTTCGTTCATGCTGACAGCCATCTCTTCAATCTCATCTTGTTGATTCGGCTGTAATCGAATCCGCAAACGGCTATTTCGTTCTTTCGTGATCGATTTCAGTTCGTTGACGATGCGCATTAACCGTTTCGTGATAATCTGATTCACCGTCCAAAATAGTGTCATCAATAGACCAAGACCTAGAACGACCAGACCGAACATACCTGTTTCTAGCATTGTCTGCGTATTCGTATAATACGTGCGTTTGACTGAAAAGTTGAGTTCCCAGTTCGCATCCTGATAGACGGACTGAAGCGGTAACGAGACGCGGGAAAATTGTTCGTCTTGGTCAACCGTCAATTGTTGGTGAGACAGTGGACTGATCGATAATTTTGTTTTTGCTTGGGCGCTCATCGCTGCCATGAAATCCGGACCAATTTTTTGAATCAGAACCAGCGTGCCACCAGGCTCCCCCGTTCCATCACTTTTTACAATCGGATGACTCATGAAAACGACAGGGCCGAAGTCGGTCCCATATACCGCACTTTGCGTGACACCAGAAGAGTTCACGTAACGTATCAATTCATTTGTGAAATCATTCTTTTCCTCTTTACTGTCCAACTCATAAAATTGATTGAATTCGGAATAGACAACCTCTCGATTTTGATCGAGAAAAATCATCGCACCGACTCCAAGATTTTCAAGGGTATCTGTCCCCATATTACTCTCAACAAATGCTTCATTTCGATTTTGAACAAAATCATAGGCGTTCGTCCAGACTGACCAGTCGACAAGGATCCGCTCGAGCATGAGACGGTGATTGGCGAACACTTCCGATACACTCTCGATTTGATCACGAGTCATCGCCCTGTCCTGTTCAATACTTTTCTCTATAAAATACGGTTTGATGACGAATAAAATGACACCGATGAAGAGTACGATGTTCACGGCGATCGCAATAAATAATTTTGTTTGAACACGCAGGCCGACCACCCTCCTTCTTCAAGCTACTTTATTATTGTAGAACAGGATGTCGGCATTTCCTTTTTTTCGCATGAAAAAAAGGATGGGTTGACCCATCCTTTAAATAATGTGTTCAAACGCTCGTGCCCCGATATCAGAGCGATAGAACGTTTCAGGTAAATCGAGTTGCGAAATTGCCTCATACACAGCCGTTTTTGCCTCAGATAGTGTCGGTTTCGTCGCCGTCACAACAAATAGACGACCTCCGCTTCCTACGACTTGGTGACCCTTCTTTATCGTACCGGCATGGAAGACCAACACATCTTTCGAAAGTGACTCAAATCCTGATAACACCTGACCCGTAATCGGTCGGTCCGGATACCCTTTGGCCGCAATGACGACACCCATCGTATATCCGTCGACCCACTCAACCGGATACGACTCTTGACGAACGACCGCTTCAATCACGTCTAGGAGCGGTGATTTCAGGTTCGGCAAGATGACTTCCGTTTCCGGGTCACCGAAGCGTGCATTGAATTCGATGACTTTTGGTCCATTCGCCGTCAAGATGAGACCGGCGTACAAGAATCCTTCAAATGGAGTACCTCGCTTGACCATCGTCTGTGCGAGCGGTTTTAATACGGTCTCAACCGCCTCCTCATACACGTCCTTTGTCAGATGTGGCATCGGACTATAGGCGCCCATACCACCCGTGTTCGGTCCCTTGTCGCCGTCATAGGCACGTTTATGATCTTGAGACGTGATCATCGGAATGACACACTCTCCCGAGACGAACGCCATGAGTGAAAACTCTTCCCCATCGAGGAACTCTTCGATGACAACTTGTGACTGTTGACCAAATTTATCCGTCGTGAAAATATCACGTACGGCAGCTTCCGCCTCTTCGACCGTGAACGCGACCGTGACGCCTTTACCGGCTGCTAATCCGTCCGCCTTGACGACAAGTGGTGCCCCAAGCTTCTCGATATAGGCAAGCGCTGACTTCGCATCCGTGAACGCCTCGTACGCTGCTGTCGGAATCCCGGCTTCCATCATGACTTCTTTGGCGAACGCCTTGCTACCTTCAAGTAAGGCAGCTGCTTTCGTCGGTCCGAAGATGTTCAGTCCTTTGGCACGGAACGTATCGACGACCCCTGCCATGAGCGACGATTCAGGTCCGACAATCGTCCATTCAATCTCGTTCTCTTCTGCGAAATGGGCGAGCATCTCCACGTCTGTTTCATGGATCGACACACACGTCATCCCTTCCATGAAGTCGTTGCCCGGTGCAACGAAGACGTCATGCCCGTCTTGTTTCAACTTCCACGCGAGCGCATGCTCGCGTCCTCCTCGACCGATGACCAATACGTTCATGACGCGAACCCCTCTCAGTGTTTGAAATGTCTGACTGATGTGAATACCATCGTGATGCCATGGCGATTTGCCGCTTCAATCGATTCGGCATCGCGAATCGACCCACCCGGTTGGATGATGGCCGTGATTCCTGCCGCTGCTGCCGCTTCGACCGTATCTGCCATCGGGAAGAAGGCATCACTTCCGAGAGCCGCACCTGTCGCGCGTTCCCCCGCTTGTTCGAAGGCGATTTTTGCTGCGCCGACGCGGTTCATTTGTCCGGCACCGATTCCAATCGTCGTTTCGTCTTTTGCGACGACGATAGCGTTTGATTTGACATGCTTGACGACGCGCCATGCCAGTTTCAAGTCTTCCCATTCTGACGCTGTCGGACGACGATCCGTTACGATTTGGCACGCTGCATCATCGAGTGTCATATCATCGCCATCTTGTACGAGCAATCCTCCCGCAACAGCCGTAAGGCGCATGCCTGTCATCTGTCCCATATCTAACGTCAACAAACGGAGGTTCTTTTTCTCTTTCAATCGGTCAAGTGCTGCCTCACTAAAGGATGGAGCAATGATGATCTCTAAAAAGATGTTGCGAAGGGCATCTGCCGTCTCGATGTCGAC
Source organism: Exiguobacterium sp. s22 (assembly GCF_018617455.1). GTDB lineage: Bacteria > Bacillota > Bacilli > Exiguobacteriales > Exiguobacteriaceae > Exiguobacterium. The sequence goes on along the minus strand of NZ_JACSKD010000005.1, from coordinate 11,868 downwards.
CTCGCGGTTCAAGGCGACGATTCCGCCAAAGATGGAGACCGGATCCGCTGCGTGTGCACGTTCAAACGCCTGATGAATCGTTTGTCCTACCGCGACACCACAAGGATTCATATGTTTAACGACGACAGCAGCCGGTTCGTTCAATTCACTAAGTGCTTCAAGTGCTGCATTCGTATCTTGAATATTGTTATACGAGAGCTCTTTCCCGTGTAATTGTGTCGCATTCGCAAGCGTCATCCCGTCATATAAAGGTGTCTTATAAAACGCCGCTTGTTGGTGTGGGTTCTCCCCGTAACGAAGGTCTTGAACCTTCTCATATGTGACCGTCAACTGCTCTGGGAACGTTTCGCCGATTTGACGACCTAAGTAGTCGGCAATCAACGCGTCGTATGCCGCCGTGTGACGAAACGCTTTCGTTGCAAGACGTTGACGTGTCTCAAACGATGTGCCGCCACCACGTACTTCATCGGCGACGAGTGTGTAATCGCTTGGATCAACGACAACCGTGACGCTCGCATGGTTCTTCGCTGCCGAACGCAACATACTTGGTCCACCGATATCAATATTTTCAATCGCTTCTTCGTATGTCGTATTCTCTTTCGCAATCGTCTCCTTGAACGGATACAGATTGACCACGACATAATCGATTGGTTCGATGTGATGATCTTTCATTTGCGCAACATGCGTATCAAGGTCACGACGTCCGAGCAAGCCCCCGTGAACGAGTGGGTGCAACGTTTTGACACGGCCGTCTAACATTTCAGGGAACGATGTCACTTCCGAAATGTTTTTGACTGGCAATCCCGCCTGCTGAAGCGCAGCCTCGGTCCCACCTGTTGAAATGAGCTCGATGCCCGCCTCATGCAAGACGGTCGCGAGTTCGACAATTCCCGTTTTATCAGAAACACTTAATAATGCTCTCACTTGAAAACCTCCTGTTGATTCAACACTTGTTGTAATACGCGCGGATACAGTTGGTGCTCGATCGTCTGAATGCGACGTGTCGCCTCGGTGCGGTCACACCCTTCAATCTCGACGGACGCCTGTGCGATGATCGGACCCGTGTCCATCCCCGCATCCACATAATGAACGGTCACACCACTCGTTGGCACGTTGGCGTCGAGCGCCTGTCCAATCGCGTCTTTACCCGGAAAAGCAGGTAAAAGCGACGGATGGATGTTTAAAATGCGGTTCGGATATGCGGATAGTAACACATTTCCAATCAAGCGCATATACCCCGCTAAGACAAGATAGTCCACTTGCAACGAATGGAGAAGAACGAGAATTTCTTCCTCGAACTCCTCTTTCGACGCGTACGCCTTCGGTGTAAATGAAAAACTTGGAATCCCATGACGTTCCGCTCGATCAAGAACCGTGGCTTCTGGTTTGTCCGTCACAAGCAACACACATTCGGCAGACAAATGACCATCGGCGATCGCTTGCCAGATCGCTTCGGCGTTACTTCCCGATCCTGACGCAAAGATGGCAAATCGTTTCATTGGTCCACTCCTGAAATCCGAATGCCTGGACGACTCTCGACTTTCCCGATTCGGTGCGCAGTCTCCCCGACACGTTCAAGCGCCGCTTCGACGAGTTCCACATCTTCAGCTCGTACCGTGATCATATAACCGATTCCCATATTAAAGACGTTGAACATTTCTTGCTTCGAGATGTTCCCGACTTGTTCGAGCCAGTCGAATACAGGAAGACTCGGCCAACTCGACGCATCGAACGTGATGCCAAGACCTTCTGGCAACATGCGAGGAACATTCTCATAGAAGCCACCACCTGTGATATGTGCCATCCCTTGAACCTTACCTGTCGAAATCGCCGCTTTCGCCGCTTCAGCATAAATTCGTGTAGGCAAAAGCAAGGCGTTCCCGAGGGTCGTATCGAGCATCGCAATCTCATCCGTATAATGAAGACCTTGCGCTTCGACGATATGACGTACAAGCGAGAACCCGTTCGAGTGGACGCCTGAAGATGCAAGGCCGAGCACGATGTCTCCATCCTGAATTGACGAACCGTCGAGCAAGTCTTCTTTCTCTACGACACCGACCGCAAATCCGGCGATGTCATATTCGCCATCCGGATACATTCCTGGCATCTCAGCCGTTTCGCCACCGACGAGCGCACAACCGGCTTGGACACATCCTTCGGCAACGCCGGCGACGATACGCTCGAGCTTGGCCGGTTCTGCTTTTCCGGTCGCGATATAGTCGAGGAAATAGAGCGGTTCTGCTCCATGCACGAGACAATCGTTGACGCACATGGCGACGCAATCGATTCCAATCGTGTCATGTTGGTTGAGCGCGAACGCCAATTTCAGCTTCGTCCCGACCCCGTCGGTCCCGCTCACGAGAATCGGGTGTTTCATGTTCATCGAACCGAGGTCAATCATCGCTCCGAAACTACCGAGCCCTGTCATCACTTCCGGACGCATCGTCCGAGCGACATGACGTTTCATACGGGATACGGCCTCGTACCCTGCTTCTAAATTCACACCCGCTTGTTCATATCGAACGCTCATCGCTTTTCCCCCTTAAGCCTTTGTCTCTGTCACGAGTTCTGCAAGTTCAGTCGGATAAAGTCCCGTGAAGCATGCAGCACACTGCCCGCGTAACGCTCCTTCGAACGGACGATCGATGGCTTCGACCGTTCCGTCTAATGTGAGGAACGCTAGTGAATCGGCACCAATCTCTTCTCTGATTTCTTCAACGGATTTGGTTGCCGCAATTAACTCTTCCTTGGTAGATGTATCGATTCCGTAGTAACACGGATGTTTGATCGGCGGTGACGTGATGCGCACATGCACTTCCGTCGCGCCTGCCTCTCGAAGTAACGTGACGATTCGGCGACTCGTCGTTCCACGGACGATAGAATCATCGACCATGATGACGCGTTTTCCGTTCACGACACCGCGTAACGCTGACAACTTCATTTTCACGCCGCGCTCTCGTAATTCCTGGGACGGTTGAATGAACGTCCGTCCGACATAACGGTTTTTAATGAGTCCCATTTCGTAAGGAATTCCGCTCGCCTCAGCGTAGCCGATCGCCGCAGAAATACTCGAATCCGGCACACCTGTCACGACATCCGCTTCGACCGGTGCTTCTTCAAACATCTTTTTCCCCATGGCCTTACGTGCCGTATGCACGTTGATGCCATCGATGATGGAGTCCGGTCTTGAGAAGTAGATGTATTCCATTGAGCACATGGCACGGACGGCCGCTTCACTGAATCGCTCTGACGTGATGCCTTCGCTCGTGATCATGAGCAATTCTCCTGGCTCAACATCCCGTACGTACGTCGCCCCCACGACGTCAAACGCACACGTTTCTGAAGCGAACACGTAAGCCCCGTCTTCAGTTTGGCCGAGTGACAATGGACGTAACCCATGCACGTCGACACCGACGTACAATGCATCTTCCGTCAAGAATAGGAATGCGAATGCCCCGACGAGACGGGCCAAGCTGTCGGCGATCCGTTCTTTCAATGAATTGCCGCGACTCCGCTTGATGAGGTGGGCCACGACTTCCGTGTCGGACGTCGTCTGGAAGATGGCGCCTTCCGCTTCGAGCATATGTTTCAGTTCGTTCGCATTCACAAGGTTTCCGTTATGCGCCATCGCCAAATCGCCAGTCAACGACTTGAAATGGAGCGGTTGAACGTTCTCAAGCGTATTGCCGCCAGCCGTCGAGTAGCGGACGTGCCCAATCGCATGGTTCCCCGTGAGCGTGTCGAGTGATGTCTCATCGAACACTTCGGTGACGAGTCCGAGTCCACGTTTCGCATGGAGACGTTCTCCGTCTGCCGTGACGATTCCCGTTCCTTCTTGCCCACGGTGCTGCAAGCTGTGCAGTCCGTAATAGGCTAGGTGTGACGCTTCGATGTGACCGAACACACCGAAGACACCACATTCCTCGTTCATGCCTCGGATGTCATATAACATGGAATAGCTCCTTCCCATACACGTTCCAACTCTTGTACGTCCATTTCAATCAAGCGGTCGCTTGCACGAACAACAAGGGTTGATGCTTCTGTGACTGTCCCGATTGCTGTTCCGTTCGTCATGCTCGCGAATGCCTCGGCATGTGCCTTGTCGACCGTCACGAGGAAACGTGACTGCGATTCACTGAATAGTGCCGTCACAAAATCTGTGTCGATCGTCACGTCCACGCCGAACCCAGTTCCGAAAACGAGTTCCGGTAATGCTGCCGCAAGACCACCTTCTGATACATCGTGTGCCGCCGTGACAAGACCTTCACGGATGGCTTGAAGCAATACCTTCTGAGTCTGACGTTCTTCCGCGAGATCGAGTGTCGGTGCATGACCGCTCACGCTTCCATCCTGCAACATCTGAAGGGCACTTCCGCCAAATTCCGCTTTCGTCTCACCGAGTAAGAAGACGACGTCTCCCGCTTGTTTCGCAAACGATGTCGTAATATGTTCTGGTTTCTCGATGAGTCCGACCATTCCGACGACCGGTGTCGGATAGATGGCTTGTCCGTTCGATTCGTTATAAAGCGAGACGTTCCCACCGATGACCGGCGTATCAAGCGTTCGACACGCTTCTGCCATTCCTTCGACGGCTTGGTCGAGTTGCCAGAACCCTTCCGGTTTATCTGGGCTCCCGAAATTGAGGCAGTCCGTCAAAGCGAGTGGTTCTGCACCACTTGCGACGATGTTTCGAGCCGCTTCCGCGACAGCGATGGCTCCACCGACACGTGGGTCGAGATATACATATTTCGCGTTGCAGTCTGTCGTCATCGCGAGCGACTTCTCCGTCTCACGAATGCGAATGACCGCAGCATCACTACCTGGTGCGACGACTGTCGACGTTTGTACCATATGGTCATATTGCTCATACACCCAACGTTTCGAGGCGATGCTCGGCATCGCAAGGACGTCTTTCCATGTCGCCATCACATCTTCGACAATTGGCGTGACCGGCTCCATCGCTTGGAAGGCTTCATAATATGCTGGGACTTTAGAAGGCTTATGATAAACCGGTGCATCTTCTGCGAGTGCGTCGACTGGTACTTCCGCTGCGACTTCTCCTTGATGAACGAGACGAAGTACTTTCTCTTCGATGACCTCGCCGACCTTGATCGCGTGAAGTCCCCACTTCGTGACGATTGTCTCGATTTCGTCTTCATGTCCTGCTTTGACGACGAGAAGCATCCGCTCTTGTGATTCCGATAGCATCATCTCGTAAGGTGTCATGCCAGTCTCACGTTGTGGGACGAGGTCTAGGTTCATCTCGATTCCCATTCCTGCTTTTGATGCCATCTCTGCTGACGATGACGTCAATCCGGCTGCGCCCATGTCTTGAATCCCGACGAGTGCCGGATGTTTGATGACTTCGAGACACGCTTCGATCAAGAGCTTCTCCATGAACGGATCTCCGACTTGAACGGCTGGACGTTTCTCGTCTGCGTCTTCTCCGAGTTCTTCAGAAGCGAACGTGGCACCATGGATTCCGTCGCGCCCTGTCGTTGCTCCGACGTACATGACTGAGTTTCCGACACCTTCCGCGATTCCTTTTTGAATGTCTTCATGACGGATGAAGCCGACACACATTGCATTGACGAGCGGGTTGCCTGAGTAGGCCGGGTCGAATGCGACTTCCCCACCGACAGTCGGGATGCCGACACAGTTCCCATATCCAGCGATACCGGACACGACATGACCGAATAAATGTTTCACACGTGATTCGTTCAAATCTCCGAAACGGAGTGAGTTCAATAAAGCAATCGGACGGGCGCCCATCGAGAAGATGTCACGGATGATTCCGCCCACCCCAGTCGCCGCTCCTTGATAAGGCTCGATCGCGGATGGATGGTTATGACTCTCGATTTTGAAGGCGACGGCTTGACCGTCTCCGATGTCGACGATTCCAGCCCCTTCTCCTGGTCCTTGTAAGACGTGCTTGCCGGTTGTCGGAAACTTCCGGAGCACCGGTTTCGAGTTTTTGTACGAACAGTGTTCAGACCACATGACCGAGAAGAGACCGATTTCTGTATAATTCGGTTCCCGGCCAAGCAGTGAGACGACGAGCGCGTATTCGTCGTCCGATAATCCCATCGTGGCATAGATCCGTTCATCACGGATTTGTGTAGCTGTCGGTTCAGTTGTAAGTAACATGTCGTGCCCCCCATTTTACGATTGACGTGAATAACCGTTTACCGTCTTCCCCACCGAGCAACGCTTCGACCGCACGCTCCGGGTGTGGCATCATACCGAGTACGTTTCCTGCCTCGTTCGTGATGCCGGCAATGTTTTCGACCGATCCGTTCGGGTTCTCTTTATAGGTGAACGCAATCTGGCCATTTGCCTTCAATGTCGCAAGTGTCGCATCGTCACAGTAGTAGTTGCCCTCACCGTGTGCGATCGGCACGCGAATCGTTTCCTGTGCCGCATACTCACTTGTGAACATCGTCTCGTTGTTTTCGACGACGAGGTCGACGGTCTTACACATGAATTTCAAATCACGGTTTCGCATCAATACACCTGGAAGTAACCCTGCTTCAACGAGCACTTGGAATCCGTTACAAACCCCGAGTACCGGGCGTCCTTCTTCAGCAAAACGCTTTACTTCAGCCATAATCGGTGAAAATTGTGCGATTGACCCGCAGCGCAAGTAGTCTCCGTATGAGAAACCGCCTGGTAAGAGGACCCCATCGAATCCTTCAAGTGATGTTTCCGTATGAAACACGTATTCCGCTTCTTCCCCGAGCACATCATTTACCGCATGGTACATGTCGAGGTCACAGTTTGATCCTGGAAAGACGATGACCGCAAACTTCATGCGAGTACCCCCATCTCGATTTCAAAATTCTCAATGACCGTATTGACGAGTAACTTCTCACACATTTCTTTGACCATGGCTTCTGTCGTGTCGTCCGCTACTTGAAGCTCGATGACTTTCCCGATCCGCACCGATTCAACTCCAACGAATCCGAGATGTTCGAGTCCGCCCTTTACGGCAACTCCTTGTGGGTCGAGTACACTTTCACGTAATGTCACATACACGTTTACTTTTTTCATTGTCCGTTTCCCCCTATGCGTGTTAACAATTGTCCATACGTCTCAGTCAAAGAACCTAAATCGCGACGAAATACGTCTTTATCAAGCTTTTGTTTTGTCTCTTTGTCCCAGAGACGGCACGTATCCGGTGAAATCTCATCCGCTAAGATGATCGTTTCGTCCACTTTCCCGAACTCTAATTTAAAATCGATTACGTCGATGCCATGTTGACCAAAGAAATCGAGCAAGACGTCGTTCACCCAAAGACCTAGTTGTCGCAATGTTTCGACTTCTTTGTGTGTAGCAACTTGCAATAACCGGATATGATCTTCCGTGAGGAGTGGGTCCCCAAGGGCATCGTCCTTATAATAAAACTCGACAATCGGCGCAAGGAGCGGTGTTCCTTCTTCCCAACCGAGGCGTTTCGCTAGACTACCGGCCGCGACGTTGCGGACGACCACTTCTAACGGAATGATGTCGACACGACGAACCAACTGTTCTCGTTCCGAGATTCGTTTAATAAAGTGTGTCGGAATCTTGTTGTCATGCATCAATTCAAACAACTGGGTCGTGATGGCGTTGTTTAAAATCCCCTTCCCATCAATCGACTCTTTCTTTTCTCCATTGAATGCTGTCGCATCGTCTTTGTAGTACACACGAAGCACACCCGCTTCTTCTGTCTCAAATAACGCCTTCGCCTTGCCTTCATAAATTGCTTTCATCTGAACCGTTCCCCCTTAAAAGTGAGAGGGGCATGTCGCCCCTCAACGATTACAAACCACAGCGTTCAAAAATCGTATCGACACGACGTACGTGATAACGCGGGTCGAACAACTCATCGAGCTCTTCACTCGTAAAGAGTGCGCCCATTTCTTTGTCTTCTTCAATCAATGTCCGGAACATTGTCTCTTCTTCCCACGCTTGCATCGCTTTCGGTTGAACCGCATCATACGCCGCTTCACGTGACCACCCCTTCTCGATGAGACCGAGTAAGATCCGTTGCGAGAAGATGATTCCAAACGTACGGTCCATGTTGCGACGCATGTTGTCCGGGAAGACCGTCAAGTTCTTCACGATATTGCCGAAGCGATTCAACATGTAGTTAAGGAGAATCGTCGCATCCGGGATGATGATGCGTTCTGCTGACGAGTGCGAGATGTCACGCTCATGCCAGAGCGGAACATTTTCGTAAGCCGTCATCATATGACCACGAATGACGCGTGCAAGACCCGTCATATTTTCAGAACCGATTGGGTTACGTTTATGCGGCATCGCAGACGACCCTTTTTGTCCTTTCGCAAAGAACTCTTCCACTTCGCGTGTCTCTGTTTTTTGAAGTCCACGAATCTCCGTTGCCATCTTTTCAATCGATGTGGCAATCAATGCGAGTGTTGACATATACTCGGCATGACGGTCACGTTGGAGTGTCTGTGTCGAGATCGGTGCAGCTTGGATACCGAGCTTGTCACAGACGTATGACTCGATGAACGGGTCGATATTCGCAAACGTTCCGACCGCTCCGCTCATCTTCCCGAATTCAATCGTTTCGCGAGCTGCCATGAAACGTTTTTTGTTCCGTTTCATCTCTTCATACCAGAGGGCGAGCTTCAAACCAAACGTTGTCGGTTCTGCGTGCACGCCGTGTGTGCGTCCCATCATGATGTCATACTTATGTGCTTTCGCTTTTTCTGCGAGAATACCGATGAAGCGATCTAAATCGGCCTCTAAAAGATCATTCGCCTGTTTGATTAAGTACGAGAGTGCCGTGTCGACGACATCCGTCGACGTCAAGCCGTAATGTACCCACTTTTTCTCTTCTCCGAGTGTCTCGGAAACGGCACGAGTGAACGCGATTACATCATGACGTGTCTCTTGTTCAATCTCTAGAATGCGATCCACATCAAACGATGCCTTGTTCCAAAGGACTTGGACATCTTCTTTCGGGATGATGCCGAGTTCACTCCAAGCCTCACAGGCATAAAGCTCAACTTTTAACCAAGCCTCGAATTTGTTTTGGTCAGTCCAAATGTTTGCCATCTCTGGGCGGGTGTAGCGTGAAATCATAAAACGGTCTCCTTCCAAATTGCCAGTTGTTCGATGGTATGAAGCGCTTCTTCGACCGTGTCAGCAAGGACGTTCAAATGTCCCATTTTGCGACCTGTCTTCGCTTCATCTTTTCCATACAGATGTAGTTTAACATTCGATGGCAATGCTTTGACATTGAGTCGTTGCATATGTTCGCCGAGAAGATTGACCATGACGACAGGCGATGTCAATGTCGTACGTCCGAGACGCATTCCTGTCACGGCTCGAATGTGTTGTTCAAATTGTGAGGTCTCACATGCATCAATCGTGTAGTGTCCAGAATTATGTGGACGCGGTGCGAGTTCGTTTACGTAAAGGCGACCATCTGGCATGACGAACAACTCGACAGCGAGTGTCCCCATTAAACCGATATGATCGGCGAGCTGGAGTGCGAGGTGTCTCGCATCTTCTTGAATCTCACCTGCCACACGAGCTGGTACGATGGAGAGATGTAGGATGTTGTTGTGATGAATATTTTCACTGATCGGGAACGTCGACGTTTCTTCTTCTCCTCGTGTCACAATGACGGAGATCTCTTTTTCAAACGGCAACCAAGCTTCAGCGACATATTCTTGTTCGGTGAACTGTTCAGTGAACGCCTGAACATCCTGTTCCGTCCGGATGACCGTTTGCCCTTTTCCGTCATAGCCGAAGCGACACGTTTTGATGACAAATGGTAAGCCGAGCTTCTCATATGCCTGCCGTACATCTCGAACGGTACGAACTGAAATATATGGCGCGACTCGTAACCCAGCAGATTCAATCATTTGTTTTTCTAAGATGCGATGTTGCGTCGCCTTCAACACGTCCATACCTTGCGGGCATTTTTCTTCGATGGCTGCAATCATTTCCGTGTCGATATTCTCGAATTCATACGTCACAACGTCTGAACGAGCAGCGAGTTCCTTTGCGGCATCGACATCATCAAATGAGGCAACAATTGAATCTGCCACTTGAGCAGTCGGTGCATTGGGGTTCGGGTCAAGACAAAGCGTCGTGTACCCCATTGCACTCGCACTAAGAGACATCATCCGGCCAAGTTGTCCTCCACCTAAAATTCCGATTCTCATCAGACCAACTCCTCCGTTCCTCGCATCGCCATCTCTTGTTTCTTCTCACGAAATGCATCCAGTCGATGTGTTATGTCTGTGGAGTGGATGCTCAGGATTTGAGCAGCCAATAATCCTGCATTTGTTGCTCCCGCTTTACCAATCGCAACAGTTGCTACTGGAACTCCTGCAGGCATCTGAACAATGGAGAGGAGCGAATCCATTCCATTGAGTGCTTTCGACTGTACCGGGACACCGATGACAGGAAGTGTCGTTTTCGCAGCGACCATTCCAGGAAGGTGGGCTGCCCCACCAGCACCCGCAATAATTACTTGGATGCCTCTGCCTCGCGCCTCTTCAGCATATTCGAACATAAGGTCTGGTGTACGGTGAGCGGATACGACTTGTTTTTCATATGGAATCTGCAACTCATCCAACACGTCACACGCATGTTTCATCGTCTCCCAATCAGATGAACTTCCCATGATTACTCCAACTGCTACGTTCATTCCCAATGTCCCCCTTACAAAAAGAAATCCCTAAACCGACAATCAGTTTAGGGTATAGGCATGACAAATACACGTCCGCTACACCCCATAGTCTGATCAGAATCGGTGATCAGGTAGAAACTTGCAAGCCATTTCCTTGCGATTATATGGAGCACTATTCATTTTTCTTATCTCACACGCCTATCGTACCTTGTTCTTTGAAAACATGTCAATAAACTGCGAACATTTTAATTGTCTGAATATTTATCGTTCGCTTTTTGGATGTAATCTGCACAATCTTCTCCGATAATGTATGCTATTGAAAAGGGGGAGTTCGATGAGTTACATATCGAGTCTTAGAGAAGTGATTGGCAACCGCCCGATCATCAGTGTGGGAGCGACCATTTTGGTCATCAATCACAAGCAAGAGGTACTGATGCAATTCCGATCCGATACGCTTGATTGGGGTTTACCAGGAGGGTCGATGGAACTCGGGGAAACGTTGGAAGAAGTCGCTGCTAGAGAATTAAAAGAAGAAACTGGACTTCTCGCTGAGCAATTTGAATTAATCCAAGTCTTTTCCGGTTCAGATGGTTACTTCAAATATCCAAACGGAGACGAGACATACGGTGTCATTCATTTATACCAGGCGAAAGGAGTACATGGAGCGCTCGTCATGGAAGATGGTGAAAGTTTGGCTCTTGAATACTTTAGTAAAGAGAATCTTCCTAAAAAGATAGAAAAACGAGCTCAAACTTTATTGGATGCGCTTGGAGATCGATGCTTTGAACGCGAACATTCATTTTGAGACATAAAAAAAGCCGTCACGCAGATTGTGTGACGGCTTGGCATTAGGATTCTTTAGAGACGCATTCAAATAAAATCGATTGATGGGAATGGACAGGTTCATCTTTGGCTCCCGTTTGCTCAAAGACGGGCTTTTCAATGCGGCGTATAGGACGATAACCCATTTCGTTGATTCGATCTAAACATTCGCTGACCGTTTCATTTGGTTCGACATATACTTTGATCTTCTTAGCCATTTCTTCTTACGTCCTCTCTTCCACTAAGCTGAATCGATGATATGAAAAAACGGCGGCCCTTGAGCGAATGCTCCAGAACCACCGTTTGCCTGGCAACGTCCTATCCTCACAGGGGGAGATCCCCCAACTACTTTCGGCGCTGAGACGCTTAACTTCCGTGTTCGGCATGGGAAC